>DLOP01000131.1:451-605 GCA_002478505.1 Lachnospiraceae bacterium UBA7481 | reverse complement strand
ATAGTGCCGATATATAATACAGAAAAGTATCTGGATCAGTGTATTGCGAGTATTTTGCAGCAGACATATGGTAATCTTGAGATTATTTTAGTAAATGACGGATCGACAGATGGAAGCCGGAAAATAGCGGAAAAGTACCTAGCGTTAGATTCGC
>DLOP01000131.1:0-380 GCA_002478505.1 Lachnospiraceae bacterium UBA7481 | reverse complement strand
ATATTTGTAGATTCGGATGATTTTATTCGTCCCGATATGGTTCAGTATTTACTGGATCATATTCTTGCCGGCCATGCGCAGATAGCTGTCTGCGGTTATAGTAAGGTCGATGAAGAGGGTGGGCTGCTTGACGGTTGCGTAAACTTTCCGGATATAGAAAGTATTTCGGGAAATGCGCTGTGGGATTTGTATGATGAGCGTCTGCGGGTTTATTTCATAGTATTATGGAATAAAATATTCCAAAGAAAATTTTTAGAGGATATTACATTCAGGGATGGAAAGCATTTTGAAGATGAATTCTTTTTTAACGACATTATGCATAAGAGTCCACGGATTGCATGCGCGCCGGAAATAAAATATTACTACCGCCAGAGAAAAAA
>DLOP01000099.1:14209-15062 GCA_002478505.1 Lachnospiraceae bacterium UBA7481 | reverse complement strand
AACTCTTTGTTTGAAAATAGATGTTCCAAAAAAATCATAAATGAAATCATTTTTGGAACATCTATTTTCAAACTTTGAGTTATGTAAACCTCGTGAACAGAACTGTGGAACGAAAGATGATAAAGCAATTGTTGTGCAATGCAGACAATATCATACGCCGGGTGCCCGGCGATGATATGTCTGTGTTGCACAACGGAAATATGCAAAACCATCGTTTCACAATTACCTATTTCAGAATTGTATATCAACTAAAAGTAGATTATAATGATATCACTATCAGAGGAGGTTTATCGCAGCAAGCTGCTCTGACATGGAGGATTATTATGNNATATGATTTTCCAAATGAAATACGCATACTGTTTTCAGAATATACTAAGATGCTGATTGCAGGTGATAGTTCATTTCAAAAATATCTTGAACTTCAGAATTATGATGATGAATTAGAACATTTGGACATAANNGGTTTCCCGGATGGCAGATTGTATATTGCATTTTATAACGGAGAATTGGCGGGATGTATTGGACTGAGAAAGATAGACCAATGGAATTGTGAGATGAAAAGACTTTATGTCAGACCTGCTTTTAGAGGAAAGCATATAGGCAGCAAACTGGTCCAGCAAATCATCAAAGATGCAAAAGAAATAGGATATTCTCATATGTTATTGGACACACTTCCGTTTTTGAAGATCGCTATTGATATGTATAAAGCTTATGGTTTTTATGAAATATCAAGTTATAATGATAGTCCTATGAGTACATCAATTTATATGAAACTTGACTTATAATCCCATTACATTTCAAACACCAGATCACAACGTTCCTGTATCCGGTAAGCGCTAAAATACTGTTCCTC
>DLOP01000099.1:5524-14101 GCA_002478505.1 Lachnospiraceae bacterium UBA7481 | reverse complement strand
AAGGATGACAGCTATAGGAACCTTCCACAATCGCAATATCCTTCTGTTTCATCTGGATCAGGGATGACAGTTCCATCTTTTTACAGTCAAACTGTCGATAGGAAAATTCCAGTCCCTGACTAAGAGGCATCATAACTTCCTCAAGAAACCTCTCATGATCCACATTGCCGCCGGGTTCCTGCATACGCTCTTTTGTACGCTGTCCGGGCTGTAAGAAAAAATGGTCCATATGGATCACATTACATCCGATTTCTTCCTGCAGCATGGCGGCTAACGATGTCTTCCCCGCGCCGCACCTTCCATCAATGGCAACCAGCAACGGCTTTTTACGATGACCGCAGATCTGCTGTAATATGGCAGAGCATGCAACTTTCCCCTCTTCCATACTTCAATCCCCCACATTTTGCGGCATAGCTGTATTCCTGCCAAACCGCACAAGACCGGTACGGTTCAATGCAACCATGATCGCCGGAATCAGGATAAGCTGCAAAATGATTCCGGGAATCGCATTCAAAAGCGCGCCCGTGATAAACATCTTCCATGTAAAACCATTGCCGTTAATGCCGAGCAGCACTACCTGAACAACTCCCCATACCAGACGTCCTGCCAACATTGCCATGATCATACAGCGATATAGTGCAATGACACACTGCCAACGGGAATGGGAATACAGCCAGCCAATCACCGCACCATATGTGGCAAGTTCAAACGCCATTGCAATTCCCGTTGGGAAAAGAATCGGCATTCCAAACAACATAGAACGCAGAATCGGCAGTATAAATCCGACAATAAGACCATACTGCCAGCCACAGATCAATCCGCACAAAAAAACGGGAATGTGCATGGGCAGAAGCATACTCCCAATCTGCTTGATCTGTCCGGTCAGAAATGGCAATACCAGCCCTACCGCCATAAACATAGCTGATAATGTTAAATTTAAAATAGGTTTCTTTCTTGTTTCATCCATTCCGGAAATCCTCCATTTCATTACCCTTACATCCTGCTTCTTTTTTAATAAGCAGCAATCTCATTTACCCGTGTAAGTTTTCCTAAAATATGCTTTCTTGAAATCTATTATATAATCTTATTTCATTTAAAACAATTCTGTTTTTATCGTTTTTTCTTCTTCCTTTCCGGAAGCTCCGTCCACATCTCCTTCACCATGATCTGCAGCTTCTCCCGATCTTCTATGATCGTACAGGGAAGCATTTCCTTCGTTCCCTCATAGGGCAGCTCCGGCTCACTGTCCGGCATATATTTCTTACTTGTTTCCGTGATTTTGATCAACAGCTCGCCTGATCCGTAGATACCGCCGAAAATTCTTTCATTGTAGTAAAAGAGATATCCACCCATCATAGGGATATTCCTTACTCCCGGCAGCCCCGAAAGTTGATCCATCACATATTCCATCATCCTCTTATTCTGATCCTTACCCATATCGCACGCCCCTATCCATTGATCATCTTTAAGAACTTTTTCTCTGACAAAATCTCATTGGATATATACTTCCCATCCAAGAACAAAGCATAATTGGTAACCGGTGTAGGTGCATTTTGCGCAGTCCCCCTGTCCTCAATATGAATGGAATGAAATGGCACACCCTTTTCCTGCGCGATTTTTTCTATCAATGGCACATATTTTGCCGGGAACGGACACTGATTCGTATAGTACAGCACATAACCTTTCTCCTCTGTTCCCGGATGCTTCGCACATTCCTTAAACTTTGGCTGCTCCGCGTCTTTCTCAAACGGCAGAAACCATAGCTGAATCCCGTTATCGGATTCATCGCTCACGGAAAACCCTTTATATTCCAAGAACTTAGGATCTGCCAAAAATGCTCTTTTCTTCGCGGAAGATAAGATGCATAGCCCCCTCTTTCCCTTTTCTTTGCTGTCCTCGATACATGTTTCCAGCAGATCATTGGAATATCCGTGCCCTTTCAGGGATCCGGAAACCCAAAGACAGTCAATGTACATATACCCCTCTGCAATGATCGGGACCCATGCATTCTCCGCCGGAATATACTCTATGAAGCATTTTCCCCGTTCTATACTTTTCAGAAAAACAAGTCCTTCCTCAAACCGCTCTGACAACCATGCCTTCTTTGATGATACCTGGATGTCTTTATTGTTTGAAATGGCGCAGCAGATGTGCTCCTTTTCCAGATTTTCTTTTGTAACTCTTATATATTCCATATCTTTTATACCCTCCTTATGGGATGCCGGATCACCGTTTTCAATCTTTCCGGAGCCACCCTGCGCGCATCGCTTAAATAAATTTCATGATGATATCTCTGGTCTGTGATATCCAGTGCATATCCCTGTTCTTCCATAAAGCGATGCATCCCTTCTACGGTCGCCGGTTCATCATCATATGCTCCGATATGCATACACTGCACGCAAAGACCTTCCTCATATGTCAGGAATTCCACTTTCGAGAAATCCGTTGCCTTCTTTCTTGACGCTTCTTCCACAGCCCAGTCAAAATCCTCTTTGGTCACAAAATCCGGCAGCCGAATGACCGAGATCCATTGGAAGCTGTCCTTACAGCTATAATCAATTCCAAATGAAAAACGCCCGCCTTTGGCGTTTTTCGGTGTGAGACTTAGAACTTCTTCGCAAAGCAGCCTTTGCTGCGAGCGATTAGAAGTTCTTCTCACACTACAATCCTGCCACCAGAACCCCTCCAGCGGCGGTACGACATAATCAAAATATCCTTCTATCTGGTGGTCGCCCTTCTTACTCATCTTGATCGTAAATGCAATCCCGTACAAAAGCCCGATGGATGCTTTATACTCTCCGCCTTCTTTATTGGGATCTCCGCTGCCGCGTACCGCCAGAAAATTCATCTTTGGAACCGTCACGATTTCCGGCTTTGCTTTTGGCAGATAAAATTCTTTGTATTCCTTCTTATAGTCAAACGCCATTCCCAGAGCCTCCCTTTAGCCGGTTCACGCGGTCTTCCACTGTCTTCATAAATTCTTCCTCTGACAGATTCGGATCACGCGTCCCAAGAATGATCCCACAGGGAAGGTTCTTACACTCTCCGCAGGAAGCAAATCCCTGCTGAATCTTACTGCAATGATAGATTGGGCACTCCTTCCCCTCCGGCGCATGAAATACCCTCCCACTTGCTTCATTACAGCCTGTGCATAAATTTCCATATAGACTGCAGGCGCCACAATCTGCCCCACAGCAACTCACATTCTCACTCATCTTGATCCTCCTGATATAATTTAATTGTTTCTTCCGCAATACGCCTGATTGCATTGCGGATGTCTTTTGGTTCCAACACCTCCGCCTTTGCCCCAAATGTCAGAATCCATGTAACAAGATTCTCCCTATCCGTATAGTCGGCGGAAAAAAGAAGTCTTCCGTCCTCATTCTCCGTAAAACAGTGGGGTCCGAATTCTTCCACCAGCCTCCATTTCACATCAGGCGCAAACAGCGCCTTTACCTTGATGCCGCCCGGAAAGATTTTCTCATTGGACAGATCCGGTATGGGAGCATCTCTGCTTACAAAGCTCTGATCTGATTCCGCCGCCTGATCCATACGGTTCAGCTTAAACAGTCTGTAATCCTTTCTGTCCCCGCACCATCCCCATACATACCAGCTTCGACCACCGGAACACAAGGTAGTATGGTTCGATACAACGCCCGCTTTCTCCTGCAGGCGCATAATACTGGAAGTTCAGAAAGTGTCTGTTTTCAATCGCGCTCTGAATGACCTCGATCTTCGGCGTCAGAGAGCCCTTGTACCAGGATGACAAGTCGATCAACATGGAATCCCTGCCGCTGATAAACTCCGACGATCCTGTCTGCAGCTTCTCCATCAGTTGTCCATAATAGCTGCTTCCGCTTACGCTGTCCAGACTCCGAAGACCCGCGAGGATCATCTGCATATCCTTGGAGGTCAATATGGTCCTGTCCATACGGTACCCATCCATAATACTGATACCGCCGCCTGCGCCCTGTGCTGTCCTGATGGGAATCCCTGCCTTGCAGAGATCTTCAATATCCCTGTTGATAGTTCTTCTTGATACTTCAAACCTCTCCGCCAGATCCGGCGCCGTTGTCTTCTCTTCCTGCAGTAAGATGGACAATATCCCGATCAGCCTGTCTATCTTCATCTATTTCACACTCCGTTTACATTATATCAAACATAACACGACAACTGTATGTCATGTTCATTATATCAAATAATAAATATTTTTAACAGAAATTAATCTTTGCCCACCTAAATCAGGCATAATTCTGTGCTATCAGAAAAAAACGAAAATCAGATAGAAAGCCGGGTCTGACATTCATTGATGTCGGGCTCGGCTTTTTTAACTGTTAATGAGCTGCATTTTTAATTTTACAAACATTTTACTGGTCATCTGACCGGCTTGGAATACAGAATCGTATTATAATTCCGGTGTCGCTGATGGGATCACTTCCTCCACAACGCCCTCCCCGGCGATCTGCGTCTTCATCTGCTCGGAAAGCTGCCTGAGCACATCGTTGACATTGCCTCCATCCCAGATCTTGGTATATGCCAGCTCCAACTGTATCCAGAAATTGCTGATTTCCAAAATCTTAGGCAGGGAAGTGGAATTCCCATAAATAACAGCGATTTCATCCCGGATATCCGTCACAAAATTTTCAATCGGATAAGTCGCCTGCATCTTACCTGTCCTGTCGTACAAGGTGCCCGCATTCTCGTAGACAAGGTATCTTGCAAAGATATTTGCCATCTCCTTATGCTCACTGTAACCGTTCACTGCAATGACATTCGTTACAGACAAACCTCTTGCGGCATGCACTCCATCGATGCTCGGCAACAACGCGATGCCGTATTCATACGGAAATTTCCCTTCCGCTTTTGCTTCCTCAAGACTGCTGATGGCGTCAATCGTCGCAATCGTAAAGAGTGTCTTACCATCCATGAACTCCTGCAGCACCTGAGCATAACTGCTTTCCTTGGATTCTATGGAAAAAAACTGGTGAAGTCCCTGATATACGCTCATACACGCGATCGTATCTTCATTGTAGATCTCAATAACAGACGCATCATCCCCACAGGGGCCTCCCACATTCATATACGCCCCCGCAAAAAAATAATTATATAAAATATCCGAGACATCCCAGAGAAAGATATTCTCCACCTGTTCCGGAGCATTGTAGGCATCCGCAATGTTAAGGATATCCTCTATGGACGCCGGGATCAGATCATGCATCTTCTGCGAGACAGCCGCATCCCATGACGCCTCATCATATCCTTCCGGTACGCCCTGCTCCATATACATATCTTCTCCGTCGTCCATCCCTTCATCAGCGCCTCCATTCTGTCCGGCTTCGCCTCCTAAAGTGATCTCCTCACGCAGCGCGCCGTCCGCGATCTGGGTCAGATAGCTTTTATTATATAGCAGAAACGATGTCTCATAGTAAAACGGATATGCATAATTTTCTCCCCTATAAGTCACTGCATCCAGCGCAGTCTGCGGAAAATAAAAATCATTCAGAATCCCTTTTGTGTCCTCCACCGGAGATGCCAGTCCCGCCATGATCAGCCTCTCCAGGGAATCAGAACCTGTCAGATAAAGATCCGGCATCTCATTGCCGCTGACAGAAGCAGCGTTTAATGCCTGCACATACTCAAGTCCCGACTGCAGCACCGGCACCACACGCACATCATAATCCTCATAAAATGCCAATGCCGCACTATTAATATAATCGGTCAGGGCTTCATCCGTATACCAGATATATATGGTATCCTTCTGAAACCCTGACATAAAACCGTTATCTGCAGTGCCGCCACGCGTCCCTGCATACCATATTCCCGCCAGCATTGCCAGCAGGAGAAGGATTGACGTTATCCTGTGTTTTGAATCCATACTTAGCATCCACGCCTTTTTAACTGTAATTTAAAAATATTTGTTCCCTTAGACCTGTGGTCTGAAATCATAGACACTTTTTCAGGATTGCCACCATTTCATCCACATGCTCCCTCGTAATGACCAACGGGGGCAGAAAACGGATCACATTCGTACCGGCATTGATCAGTACCAGTCCCTCTTCCAAGGCACGTTTAAGAATATCCCCTACCGGATGGTCAAATTCCAACCCCTGCATCAGTCCTCGTCCGCGCCGGTCAATGATATCCCCATGTTCCGCTTTCAAGCTTTCAAGCTGTTCTTCCAGATAAGCGGAAACGGAAGCCACATTGTTCAGCACATCCTTCTTTTCAAAAAGCTCCATCACCTTGCATACCGCAGCTCCGGCCAACGGATTGCCGCCGTAGGTCGTACCATGATCGCCTGCCGTCAGGGACTGATCCGCCACCTTCTGCGTCATTAAAAATGCGCCTACCGGTATGCCGCAGCCAAGCGCTTTTGCAGACGTCATGATATCCGGTTTGACATCATACTGCTGCCATGCAAACATCGATCCTGTCCTGCCCATACCGCATTGGATCTCATCTAAGATCAACAGGATATCCCGTTCATTGCAAAGATCCCTTACCGCCTGCAGGAATTCCTTTTCCGCAGGATGAATACCGCCTTCTCCCTGTACGGTTTCCATCATGACCGCACAAGTCTTGTCCGTCAGTTGTGCCTTTATACTCTCTATTTCATTGAACTTTGCAAATCTCACATTTCCAATCATCGGTCGAAACGCTTCCCGATACTTCGGCGTTCCCGTCACGGACAATGCCCCCATGGTACGCCCGTGAAAAGAATGTTCCATCGCTATGATCTCATGGTCTGTTGTATTATCCTTTAAATACGCGTATTTTCTTGCCGCTTTGATCGCACCCTCTACCGCCTCTGCGCCGCTGTTTGTAAAAAAGATCCGATCCATACCGGATACCTTCAGAACTGCCTTTGCCGCCCGGGTTGCAGGTACGTTATAATAATAATTGGACGTATGCAGGAGCTTATCGACCTGCGCCTTGACTGCGTCATTGTATTCCTGATCGCCATAGCCCAAAGCAAATACGCCGATGCCGGAACAAAAGTCAAGATATTTCTTTCCGTCCGTATCTTTTAAATAAACGCCCTCTCCGCTCTCAAATACAACCGGATAGCGGTTATATGTATGAAGCAGGACGCTTTCCGCCTCATCAATATATTGCTGCATACTCATGTTTATCATCCTTTCATTCTTCCGGCTTTTCTATTATATCCCGCGCCATTGCCCTTACGTTAATCCAGACTCTCGCCGTCTTGTATGATCGCCGTTCCGATTCCCTGATTGGTAAAGATCTCCAGCAGAAGGCAGTGGGCGATCCGTCCATCTAAGATATGCACCCTGTTGACGCCGTTTTCAATGGCTTCAATACAGTTATTCAGCTTCGGGAGCATACCGCCGCCGATCAATCCGCCGTCCACCAGCTCATGCGCCTGACTGACATTACATCTTGAAATAAAAGAAGATTTATCATTGATATCCCGATACAGTCCTTCGATATCCGTCAAAAACGCAAGCTTCTCCGCGCCGACCGCCTGTGCAATGGCGCATGCCGCGTCATCCGCATTGATGTTATAGCTTTCAAACTGCTCATCCATACCGATCGGTGCAACCACCGGCAGGAAATCCTTCTCCAAAAGATCTTGTAATATCTTGACATCCACATGGGTGATCTGTCCCACATAACCGATATCCTTACCGTCAGACAGCTTCTTTTCCACTTTTAAAAGCTCTCCGTCCTTGCCACTGATGCCCGCTGCATATACGCCAAGGGACTGGATCATGGATACCAGACGCTTATTCACCTTGCTGAGTACCATTTCTGCAATTTCCATCGTCTCTGCATCCGTCACACGAAGTCCGTTGACAAACTCCGATTCCTTGCCTACCTTCTTCACCCAGCTGCTGATCTCCTTGCCGCCGCCATGCACGATAATCGGCTTAAATCCTACCAGTTTCAGCAGCACAACATCCTTAATGACGTTTTTCTGCAGCTCCGGATCCGTCATGGCGCTTCCCCCATATTTCACAACGATGATCCTTCTGTTAAATTTCTGTATATAAGGCAGCGCCTCGATCAAAACCTCCGCTTTGCTTAAGATCTTATCCATTTCCTTATCGTTCAATTTTTCGGTTCTCCCCTCCGTAATATATTACAATAGGCATTTGCAAAACTCTATTCTTCAATCTTACGTTGTGCAATTACCTAATATATTGACACTCTGCAAAAACACCCGTCAGGACCGGTAATCTGCATTGATCTTCACATAGTCGTAGGTCAGATCGCATCCCCATGCCGTTGCAGAAGCATCCCCTTCGTGCATATCAACAATCACGGTCACCTCCGGTTCGGATAAGATCCCGGTCGCTTCTTCCTCACTGTAATCCGCCGCTATGCCGCCCTGAAAGATCAGTATCTTTCCCGCTTTGCTGCTAAAATACAGATCCACCTTTTCCGGCTGAAAATCTATGCCGGAATATCCCAGCGCACACATGATCCTTCCCGCATTGGCGTCATGTCCATAGATCATCGCCTTTACCAGACTGGAACAGACAACAGATTTCGCAAGGATCTTTGCGTCTTCCTTTGAACCGGCCCCCTGAACTGTCACTTCCAATAACGCCT
>DLOP01000099.1:0-5495 GCA_002478505.1 Lachnospiraceae bacterium UBA7481 | reverse complement strand
TGATACAACGCATCTTTAAACGTCTGATAATCTTCATCCTCCGCCACGATCTCCTGATTGCCCGCCATACCATTGGCAAGTATGACAAGCGTATCATTGGTGGAGGTATCACCGTCCACTGAGATCATATTAAAAGTATCCTGTACAACCTCCGAGAGCGCCTTCTGCAGCAATGTCTTAGAGACAGCCGCATCCGTAGTGATAAATCCAAGCATAGTGCACATATCGGGATGTATCATGCCGGAGCCCTTGCACATCCCCCCTATGGTGATCGTGCCGCTGCCCAGAGTTACGGTCATGGCAGTTTCTTTCTTATGGGTATCCGTTGTCATGATCGCCTGCGCTGCCTTTGTNNCCGGCTTCTTTCGTTGTCTGCTTTATCTTCAGCAGTTCCTTTGTCCCATGGACGATCCGATCTGTGGGGATCTGCATACCGATGACGCCTGTGGATGCCACCAGTATATTCTCCGGGCTGACACCCATTGCTTCCGCAGCAGTCTCCGCCGTCGCACGGCAGATCTTCATGCCTTCCTCTCCGGTACACGCATTGGCAATTCCNNTTTACTTTAAATGAAGCGAATATAACGGCTTTTAATCAATAAAAGCAATCTAAAAACAAGATATCTCAGGAAAGGCATGTATTCCGGAATTAATGATTACGGCTCTCACACAATCCGCCTTTTCCACAACCTGCCTATCCCATACGACAGGCGCCGCCTTTACCACATTAGACGTAAATACGCCGGCAGCAGTACATGGCTGCTCGCTATAAATAAGCGCCATGTCCTCTCTGTCCTTATATTTGATTCCAGCAGCATAAGACGACGCGGCAAACCCTTTCGGACTTGTCACGCCTCCGGCAATTGTAACGATCCTGTCCATCATTTTAAAATATACCTTTCCCCTGACATCTCATTTTCTTAAATTGCTTTTATTGGTTGAATGCCGTTATATTCGCTTCATTTAAAGTAAAGTCATAGTAATTGAGATCTTCTCTTTTTGTCCAGCCGATACTGTTCCAGAAAGCATTGCCAATATCATTTTTCGTAAATGCGATCAATGACACCTTATTGATATGTTCCTCCTTCAACGCATTCATTGCGTAAACTGCCATTGCTTTTCCAATCCCACGGCGCCTGTATCCGGCTGCAACGCAGACATGATAAAAACAGCCGCGTCTTCCGTCATGACCGCAAAGAATACTGCCAACGATCTTTCCGTCCTCTATCGCAACCACGCTTGTAGTAGGATTTCTTTTTAAAAATACCTCGACGCCTCCTCTGGAATCATCCACGCTGCGGATTCCAAACCCTTTAATACTCATCCACAGATCATGAACTTCCTGATAGTCGTCTATTGTCATTGTCCTGATCATTGCATATACTCTCTATTCTTTCTTTTAAGCACATTATATTATTTTGCAGAAGTTTTGTCATTTGTCTCCGTTTCCAGCAGAAATGCCGCCATCATTTCCTCCATGACATTACAGATCTTGCGTTTGTTCTTAACACACACACTGCAAAAATCATCATAAAGGACATTTGATACTCTGAATACACATATTATTCTATCAATATGAATAGGTTTAGTCAGATCAACATGATAAAGCTCCTGAATTTTATCATAATCCTCCTTTAGCAGTGGATTAAAAGATCTGTCATGGTCGGCATGTTCAATATAAGCGGAAAATAAATATTCCATCATTTCGCTTTTATTGACCTTCAATTTCTTGCAGCGCTGCGCAAACCTTGTATGAATCTCTGTTGCCAGCCGGTTATACTTTGAAATTCTTAATAATCCAAGATTACTGTTGCAAATCAGATAAGCCGCAATCATTTCCTCCAATACATCACAGATTCTCTGATTGTTTTTTTTGCACTGCTCATTAAATTCATCATACAGGTGCTCATAGATACGAAAAGCAAATACCTGACGATCTATATGTTTTGAATTTATAAGATCCACGCCATAGTTAGAGCGAATGATGAGATAATCCTTTCTGGTCAGAAAATGAACCGGACCGGGAGTTCTTTCGCAGCCCCTTAAGTAATCTTTCACGAAATGCTCCAAAAGATCGCTTTTATTAATCCTCTCCTGTTGGCAATAATCAATCAGCTGCTTATGCAGCTCCACCGATAATCTGATGTTTTTGGACACACGGGATAAAACATGTCCGCCTCTTGGATATTTTTCTTCATAAAATTTTTGATACTCCTCATAAAAAAATATTTTTGGCATATGCACCTCCACTTGTTTTGCTACAAACCATCATATATTCAATCATATATAAATGTCAATAACAACTTACAAATCTTATGAAAAGTGCACAAAATTTTTCATCGCAGCGGTCATTCTTCAACTAATAAAAAGAATATAGAACAGTTTTGACCTAAACCTCTTACTGCTCTATATTCTCTATTTTGTCTTTATTAAATTACAAATCCTATTGATCTTTCATTTGATTTGTAATCTGGATCCGCTTAGGCCTTTTGGGCTGATGCAAAAAAAGAGTACAGAACGGATGACCCGAATTATTTCTTTCCACCTCTGTTCTTACGGTTCTTTCCATAACAGCCAATAAAGATCTTTTCATGTCAGCCTGTTTCATTGCATTGTACCTCCTGTTTTTTTATTTTTGCAATCAGCATCAGCGCCGCGCATAATATCACTGCCATTGACATAATCACTATGTATCGTTTGGTTCCACCTACCACAGCCATGGTCAGTATCAGTCCGAACTGGAGGAGGGCCATATGCCTAGCCGCTTTTTTTGATGTTACCAGTTCGCTGTACTCCATTGCCATATTAGGATGGTTAATAGTGCCTACGATACATATATAGACTAGGGCAATGATAAGGCACACATATACGATCCCCATATATCCCGTAATAACAAAACTCAGAAAAAGCATTAAAAAGTATATCACAAGTGATTCCAAATAGCATAGCCAAAAATATTTTGCATGATAACCACCGGTATGTCTTCTTAAAGAAAAAAATGCCAGCAAAAATATTATGGAAGGTACAAATTCATTTATAATTAAGCTTAAAACAACGATCGAGGCTATCGTCAGCGCTCTCTCAATCATAGTAACCAAAGCATACACGTAATGTTCCCTTAATTCATGACTGACAAAGTTCTCTTTTTCAAATTGGTCTGTGATCTTATTTGCCAACCGAACAACCATCCCCTGTACCTCTGACTTGATCTTATCAGATTTATGGTATAATTCAAGTTCTATTGCAGAAAATGGAGGTTTTTTGCAGAAATCAGAGGTTTTTCGCAAAAAATTGACATTAACGCACTGTATAATATTCTTAAGCAATCTCCGGCAACAAGATCGAGAAATAAAATTCCTGCTTACTGTTGTCTATGATATAGGATCCATGATATTTCTCTACCACCTTAATTATGTTTTTGATTCCTACCCCATGATTTTCCGGATGACTGCTCTTACTTGTTTTGAACCCATTATTATCACGGATCAACGGCTGAAAAAAAGTATTTCTCACAGACAAAACCACCGTATTATCTTCCGTTAATAAAAATTTTAATTTGATTACTCTTTTTCCCTTACATTTTTCACAGGCTTCGATGGCATTATTTAAAAGATTTGCCAATAAAACAACTAGATCCTCATTCTGCATCTTTATTTTTGACAAGTCGTTCACCCGAAACACAAATAAGATCTGCTTGCCCAGGGCTTCCTGATATTTCGCGTTGATGATTGCATTAACGATTACATGATTGGTATCTATAACACTGTTTTCATAATTGATACTATTGCTGATGTTGGTTATGTAATCAACTAAATCTTGATATTGGTTCTTTTTCACCAATGCCTCGATCCCTAAAATATGATTTTTAAATTCATGTGTCTGCCGCTTCTGCATCTCAAAATTTTCCGAAATGGAATGATACATCTTTAATTCGTTTTTTACCTGCTGTTCTAACATTTCTTTTTCATACAGTTTGGCTTCGTTATTAACAATATCATTTACCAGACAATATACATAAATATTCATAATAACCATACCAAAGGCTATGGCGTATAATACCTGCGCCTGGATTTGGTTCTCCGTATAAGGGAAAAAGGCAATCATAAAAGCAATCGTTATGTTCGTGAAGATCGGGAAAAATAAGAATTTGATCCACCACGAATCCGACAACACTTCCGTCGATTTCTTTCCAAACTGCCTTCTGATCAACAAAATACAAATAAATAAAATAATCTTATCAAAGATAATTACCAGATTACCTACTAGAAAATATCCGCCCTGCACTTCTCCTGCGCTAGAAAACATCATGCGGTTTCCCACATAAGCCACATAATCCATCAAAAGCATCAACCCCAAATATAACATTGACAAGATTGCCGATTTCTTTAAACTTATTTTAAAATAGCTGCTCATGAGACCTGTCATAATAATGCAAACCGCCAATTGTTTTATCACAAGCCACTGTGATAACATCAATCCGCATCCATAATATGCTGCCACCTGCATCATTAGGATAAAGATTTTCTTGATATTTAAGTTATCTTTGGAAGTCAAACAAAAACTCTCAAAAAACATTCTGCAACAGAACACTTCAAATATTATGATTGCCAAACTGCTTACATATCGAAACATCTTATAATTCTCCAATATATGCTATAAACGCATTTTTCACATCTCTGTATCGTGTTTTGGGAATCGGTAACATCTGTTCATCATCTAATATGGCATGATATCCAGTAACCTTTTTTATGTATCTCAGATTCACTAAAAAGCTTTGGTGGATTCGTAAAAATCCAAATTCCAAAAGTTCTTTTTCTACGGCATTTAAAGTCCCATACATGGAATATGTCATCATACGTTCCTCTATCACATGAAATTCAAGCTTATGTAACTTGCTTTCTACATAGACGATTTTTTCTAACGAAATATTCTTTTTACATTCATTAAAGACAAACTTTCTTTTCAACACCAAATGCTTTAACTTTGCAAAAACAGAATCCATACACTCAAATATGGAATCTTCTAAATTGATATTATTCTTTAATATATACCGTTCTGCATTTACTTTGTATCCTTCCAACGAGTAATCGATATATGCTGTAACAAAAACAATATATATTTCAGAACTATATTCTCTGATTTTTTGTGCCGTTTTAATTCCATTGATTTCATCCATATTTACATCAAGAAAAATGATTGCGTATTTCACGATATCATGACCCAGTGCAATCAAATCTTTGCCCGAAACAAATGTATCTATTTCAAAGGGAATATCTTTTTTGATCAAATAGTTACCAACATATTTTTTAACAGTCTTGCAAAAACATTTTTCATCATCACAAACTGCTATTCTGAACATATGTCAACTCAACTCCTATCTCTATGAACACACGCTGATTTTGTCCACTCTTGCTATTTTTATTTTGGAAAAATGAGGAAATTTATCTTTATCCAGAAAAATAATATAGAAAATTTTAGAAAAAATCAATATTTTG
>DLOP01000062.1 GCA_002478505.1 Lachnospiraceae bacterium UBA7481 | reverse complement strand
ACAAAAATTTTGAGCAGCTACACCTACCAGACCGACTAAGAAACCGGGACGGTCGGCGATGCTCTTACCGATATATCCTGCAAGTACGGGTACCATGAAGCTAAACGCATATCCGCCGATGGTCTTAAAGAAAGCGGCAATAGGCGTATATGTACCAAAATTGCCGTCCTGCGGCGCACCCATGATCGTATCGATCAGGAAAGCCAGTGCGATAAAGATACCGCCGGCAACGGTAAACGGAAGCATGTTGGAAACGCCGTTCATCAGGTGTTTATACATTTTTCTGCCGAAACTTTCATCTCCTGCGGTATCATCTGCCGCCTTTGCACCGGTATGGTGATATACGGGAGCGTCTCCTGCTTCAATACGGTTGATCAATTCCTCCGGGATCTTGATTCCGTCGGAAACCTTAGTACTGATGACTTTCTTGCCGTCAAAGCGTGCCATTTCCACAGACTTATCAGCGGCTACGATAATGCCGTCACAGTTTGCGATATCTTCTTTGGTAAGGATATTCTTTGCACCGCCGGAGCCATTGGTTTCTACTTTAATGGAAATCCCCAGTTTCTTACCGGCTTTCTCCAAAGCTTCTGCCGCCATATATGTATGGGCGATTCCGGTAGGGCAGGCGGTTACGGCAAGTACTTTATAAGACGTATCTGCAGAGCCATCAGCGGTATTTTCCGGGGCAGCCTCGCTCTTTGCCTGGGATTCGTCAGGATATTTTTCTTTTTCCATATCGTCAATGATCTGAAGGAATTCATCCGCATCCTTTGCTGCCAGCAGTTTTGCCCGGAAGTCTTCATCCATCAAGATCGTCATCAGTCGGGAAAGCACTTCCAGATGCACGTCTCCGTCGTTAGGCGCTGCGATCATGAATAACAGATTGGAAGGCTCGTCGTCAAGGGCTTCATAATCAACGCCGTCAGGTACTGTCATTGCTGCCAGGGAAGGCGCTTTTACGGCTTCGCTTTTGGCGTGTGGGATCGCGATGCCTTCGCCTACTGCTGTAGATCCTTTTTCTTCTCTTGCCAGAATGCCTGCCTTGTAGGCTTCCACATCGGCGATCCTGCCACCCTTTACCTGTAAATCAATAAGCTGATCGATAGCTTCTGATTTTGATGCAGGAGTGCCGCCCAGAAGAATGGATTCTTTACTGAGTAAATCAACAATTCTCATACAATAATCCTCCTTTTTATTGATGATTTTAAATATTTGTTAAGCTTCTTTAGTTTAATTGTTCCAGCAATTTAAATATATCCTCTTTCTTTGCCAGCCCATCTGAAAATGCCGTTGCGCCGCCGCTTGCCGTCCCCAGCTTCAGCGCATATTCATAGTCACCCTCCATGCTGCCTGCAACGAATCCCGCCACCATGGAATCTCCGGCGCCGACGGAATTTTTTACCTTGCCTTTACATACGCCGCAGATATGTGTGCTGCCGTTTTCGTCTAAAAGTACTGCGCCGTCGCCTGCCATGGAGACAAGGACGTTGACTGCGCCCATCTCCTTAAGTTTTCGGGCATATTCCGTAATTTCATCTGTTGTTTTCAGCGTTACGCCAAACATTTCTCCCAGCTCAAAATTGTTTGGTTTGATCAGAAACGGTTTATACTTCAGGACTTTCATTAAAAGGTCCTTTGTGGAATCTACAACAGCCTTGATGTTCTTTCCCTCCAGACGTGCAAGGATCCGTTCGTAGATGTCGGAAGGAAGCGTGGAAGGGATGCTTCCTGCGAGGATGAGGATATCGCCGTCTTTTAGGAGGTCGAGTTTCTGAAATAATTCTTCCACTTTTTCCTCCGGAATGTCCGGCCCCTGACCGTTCAGCTCTGTTTCTTCCATGGATTTGATCTTTACGTTGATCCTTGATATGCCTTTGTCAAGATGAACAAAATCCGTTTCAACGCCGTTTTCTTTCAAGCTTTGTTCAATGGCGATTCCCGTGAATCCAGCCACAAATCCCAGCGCTTTTGATTCGATCCCAAGTTCTTTCAGTACATTGGAAACATTGATGCCCTTTCCGCCAAAATAGACTTCCTCGCCCTGCAGGCGGTTTACTTCGCCTAAGTTCATATGATCCGTATGGACCACATAATCAATGGCGGGATTAAAGGTTACGGTATAGACCATTTACATCACCTCCTTGATAGTCGTATATCCGGAATACTCCTCAGCAGATAAGTGTTTGTCTGACTGCCGTTTAGCAGACGGATCACCATCAGACGGATTGTCATCAGACGGATCACTGTCAGACCATTTATCCGCAGATAGGGTATCCGTAATAATACCTGCTTCATTAATGTGCGCAAAAGTTACAAATGAAATCATGTCAAATTTGGAATGGTCAGCAAGGATATAAGACTTTCTGCTTCCGTTGATTGCAGCGGTCTTTACTCTTGCTTCCTTAATATTCTGGGTGGTAAATCCGGCAGATACGGAAATTCCGTTCGTGCCCATAAAGCATTTTGTGAAGTTGTAATTTTCCAGCATCAGGACACATTCTTCACCGACGATTGCTTCGGTGTCCGGTCTGATCTCCCCGCCGGGGATAAAGACCTGAAAGCCTCTCTGTGTCAGACGTTTGGCATGGTTAAACGAATTGGTCACAAAGCTGACGTTTTTTGACGTAATAAAGTCAATCATCCGTTCTGTAGTTGTCCCTGCATCGATAAAAACAAAATCATCATCATCAATCAGTGAAGCGGCATATTTTGCAATGGCAGTCTTTTCTTCCGGAAACAACAGCGCCTTTTCTGCAACGCTCTTTTCCTTAGATAGATAATTGTCATTTCTATCGATTGCAATGGCTCCGCCATGTACTTTAATAAGCTTCCCATTTTCAGCAAGAATATTGATGTCCCTTCTGGCGGTAGAAACGGATATATCCAGAAGATCACAAAGTTCATTCAGGTGTACGCTTTTTTTTCTGTTGACAGTGTCCAGAATAATGGAAAACCGTTCCTCGGTTAACATTTGCTCTCCTCCTTATTGGCATAATATGAAGTATTTTGATCTGTTATGATATAAATATGTCATAATTTAAATAATATGTCAATAAAAACGGTCAAATAAATTCAAAAAAGGTCAAAATCATCCAAATAACCAAATAAGGGTATTGCCAATTATGAATTTTATACAAAAGAAACTGTCGGGAAGATAGCTATTATTAAGACAAAAGGGATTATAGATTAAAAAGCGGATTTTATTTGACAGTGCAAATGATGTACCTTATACTGTAGCCATGGCAAAGATATTTTATGAAAATCGTTTTATTCTTACCCGTAAACTCCATCAACAGTATTGTAAGATGACATACCGCACGATGAATAAACGGATACAGCTTTTATCAGCGGCGCTGGCTGTGGTCATGTATGCTTTGTGTGCTGTTGCTTTTTTTTATCTGCGGCTGCCAAAGCTATGTCTGGTATTTCTCGGTTTTGGAATTTATTTTACTTTAATGATCTTTTATGGATATAAATTCAGCGAGTGGATCAACTTTAGAAGATTGAAAGATGAATACGGACCTGCTGTCACGATGGTCCTTCATTTCCAGCAGGATAAGGTCTGCGTCCGTGTGAATGAAAAATCCTTTTCTTTTAAATATTCCAGTATCTCCAAGGCGTATGAGACAGAAGACAGCTATATCCTGATCCTCGGAAAAAGGGGAATGGCGGAACATGGCCAAATCCTTTATAAACAGGGTTTTCTGCATGATGCGGATATTGATGAGTTTAAACGGTTCATCAACAAAAAAACGAAGGATACGATTTTTGATCTGCCATCCTGATAGATTTTAATATTATAGAACCAATATAAATTATTTGATGCTCATATCATCAAAATTGATGTCATTGCGTTTTGTACGGTTCTGTGTTTGTTTCATAGCGGATTTTTTCTGTTCTGTTTTTTTCCATTGATCAAAATATGTTTTCCGTGTCTTCCGGTAATTTAACTTCGGACGTTCCACAGTCGGACGGGTTAATGTTGAATGATTTATCGTACTTAATGTCGACCTTCTCCCGGGTCTTCTCCGATATCCGGGATTCCGTCTTTTTTGGATATTTTTGATACGCTTCTGCTCAAAATGAAAATTCTTTAATATGTTCTTGATGATCAACAGGATCACAATGATGGCCCCTACAACGACGATGCCGATCAATACCCGGTAGATATTGACAAAGATCTGATTCCGTGCATCAGCATTCTCATTCGCTGTACCGGCATCTTCCCCATCCGTCTCGAAATGATCGTCAAAAGTAAATTCCGGCGTAGTGTTGCCGGTCAGCGTAATGGAAGCGCTTCCAAGGTACATGCCATGATAAGTATAATCGATCCGGGCAAGGATATCTTCCGAATGATCGTCATAAGTAAGTACATATTCTGTCTCTGAATAATCCACACCCACCGGCAGGATGATCTTTGCGTCGCGGTCTATGGAGATCAGGGGTGAAGTACTGCCAAAGATGTCATTATCCGTATTGAAAAAATCAGAATGGTTGATCTCATAGGGATTGTTATAATTGGAGAGCATCGTCGGCGCAAAATTGGAAAATCCATATTCAAACAGATTCACAGTATCTTCAAACTGGTATGGACTTTCTTCCATCAAGATGACGCAGATCAGCTTCATGCCGTTCTGCTCTGCGCAGGAAACGAGAGTCTGTCTTGATTTGCTGGTAAATCCTGTCTTGCTTCCTATAAGGGGTTCATAATAATACTGTTTTCCTTCATAAAGACTATTCTTAGAATGAAGCCAGTGTTCTTCATGATAGGCATTGTCTTCAAGATGGTATTCCGGAATACAGGAGAGCTTGCACAGAATGTCATGTTCAAAAAATGCCTGTCCTATCAAAGCCATATCGTGAGCGGTGGTATAATGCTCCTCGCGGTGCAGTCCATTGGTGGTCACAAATTGCGTATTTGTACAGCCGAGTTCTTTGGCGCGCTCATTCATCATTTCAACAAATGCGTCCTGAGAGCCGGCAATATGCTCTGCTACAACATTGCAGGCTTCATTGGCGGAATTGATCAGGATGCCATATAACAGTTCTTCCAAAGTAAACTGTTCGCCTGCTATCAGGGACATATTTGAGCCATCAGGATCATTGGCGTCAATGGCGGACTGATTGACGGTTATAATCTCGTCTAAAGAGCAGTTTTCTACTGCGATCAGGCAGGTTATCAGTTTTGTGATGCTTGCCGGATACAGGGCTTCATCCATATTTTTAGAGTAAAGAATCGCTCCGGTATTCGCATCCATCAGCACAGCTGCTTTGGCGCCGATCAGTGGTCCTTGGGGCCAGTTTTCTACATCATTACTTTCTACGGGGTCATTTTTCCGTTCTTCCGCTTCCTCCAGTAGTTCCGCCTGGGTTGCACAAACCGGAAGCGTGGTGTAAGAAAATAAAAGAAAAAAACACAGAAATACTGTGAATATGCGATATGTCAACTTATATTTCATCTATATCAAACCATTACCTTTCGAGTTAATAGCCAAGTCGTTTAAATCAAGTGAAACACTTTTCACACTAATATCTTGTGTAACATTACTCTAATAATACACTATTTTGTAGAAAAACCAAACCATTTTTTACAAATTTACGACAGAAAATTTTTGTAGTAGAATATTAATGTATTATAATATTAAAATTATGGTGATAACGCCTGTTATTATAATATAATAAATGATCATATATGAAACGTAAGATAAAAATGAGGAGGATCACGATGCGACTTAGAAATGTAACCGGTTCCAGAGAAATGATTGCAGGGAGCGAGTATGTAGTGCATGAGCCGGAGCTGATCAAGGGGAAATGGCAGGAAGAATTTGGAAACGGATATCCCATCCGATTGGAGATTGGTATGGGAAAAGGGAAGTTTTTAATGGAGCTTGCCCGGAGCAATCCGCAGATCAATTTTATTGGTATCGAAAAATACTCTACTGTGCTGCTCCGCGCGGTACAGAAGATGGAGCAGGAGCCGCTGCCGAATATCAGGCTGATCAGGATGGATGCAGAGTATATTACGGAGGTCTTTTCTGCAGATGAAATCGATAGGATCTATCTGAATTTTTCGGATCCATGGCCCAAGGACCGCCATGCTTCAAGGCGGCTTCCCAGCAGGCAGTTTCTGGCAAGGTATGCTCAGATCTTGAAAAGAGACGGTGTGATTGAATTTAAGACGGACAATACGGAACTGTTTGCTTTTGCGGAAGAAGAGATAGAGGGCTCTTCCGTCTGGAAGATGGTACAGATCACCCACGACCTTCACGCAGACGAGGAGATGAAAAAGGATAATGTCATGACAGAATATGAAGAACGTTTTTCTTCCATGGGAAATCCGATACATAAGTATATCCTCCAAAAATTATGATTTCATAACAGAAAATGCTTAACTGGTGCAGAACAGTTGACATTGTCTGAAAAAAATAATAATTTTATAATAGAAAGTGGAGGTTTCTCGCCTATGAAAGATACTGTGAAAAATAATAAAGGTTTTTCTCTGGTAGAATTGATTATTGTTATTGCGATTATGGCGATTCTGGTGGGCATTATTGCGCCGCAGTTGATAAAATATATAGAAAAA
Organism: Lachnospiraceae bacterium UBA7481; assembly: GCA_002478505.1. Classification (GTDB taxonomy): domain Bacteria; phylum Bacillota; class Clostridia; order Lachnospirales; family Lachnospiraceae; genus NK4A136. The sequence continues at coordinate 13,398 of DLOP01000062.1, read as the reverse complement.
GCCAACGTATCGGCAGATGTGCAGTTTCTGGGCTCAATCTATGACGCGGTAGTCTACGCGTCTGTAGATCCGGATGTCATGGCGGATCCCGGGTCCCAAACTCTTCTGAATCGTATGAGAGACCCCTCTAATCCGCTCAAGTTAGAGGATTTGGATGACGGCTCGGGCAACCGTTTTTGTGAGGAGGTCTTATCGACGTTGGGCTGGGATAATCTGCAGCAGTCAACATATCAGGGACTGCTTCGATCGGCTCATGAGTCTGGTACTTCTGGTGCTACGATCTATTTTACTTATCAAGGCGACTTTGTTAATCCGGTCATCATGTGGATCACGACGACGGACTTTTCGGGGAAAAAGGATACCACCCATGTACCTCTTTATTATGACGAAAACGATGTCCCAGAGATGGAAGAGATCAGAAGCTGTATCCATATTGAGTAAGATCAGGAGGGTATGCTGCAGTCCAGTCCGCTGTGGTAAGAACGGTTGCCAAGACGATTTAAAAAGGAGTTGGTTATTGTCAGCCGGTCATTTGCCAACAGCCCGTTGAATTCATTTAGGATTTCAAGATATTCCGTACCTGCCTTTTCATAAAGGTCCATATAGCTTTCATAAGAAATCGTGGTCCGATCCCAGGGATTGGACCATTTTTTATGGGAAAGATTTAGGGGATCCCTGAAGAAATAAAGCGTATCACTGAGGATCAACGAAGAAGCCAGCGGATATCCTAAAAAAATATCCTCCAGCTTGCGTAACCATGCTTTCTTACGGCCATGCTTATCATGAAGTATATAACATCCAAGGGGCATGGTGTAAAGGGAGCTTTGGATAAACGCGCGCAATGTTTTTACGGAGGCGTATGTTTTTTTGAAGGTATAAAACAACAGATCCGTGATCACCCGGCATTCGGATTTGGACAGGAGGATGGTGCGCTCCTGATAAAATTCGGATGGTTTCAGACCGGAATAGCGTTCTAAGATCAGACGGTCGATATCCGATTCCAAAAAGACATGCCTGCCGTAATATGCGGCATCTGGGTTTTCCGTATATTTCGTGCGTCCATAGATATAAGGGTGTGTATGGGCGTCCAAAATAAAATGTCCTAAGAATCCGGACATATAGGCAATGGCAATTGCTTTCTGGACAGGCCGTTGATCAAAAATGGATAATCCCCGGTACATATTCTGAAAAAACAGGTCAGTTTCTTCCACATGTACAAGGGAGCCTAAGTTTTTTCCTCCGGAAAATCCTGCGATCACAAAATAGAAAAAGATGTCCGGTCCTTGCAGACCCATGGAAAAAACATTAGAATACTTTTTACAGATATTTTTTATATCAGAATCTTCTAACAATTGTAAATGATTATTTCCAAAAAAGTAATGCGCATTAAAACCCGACATAACAACCCTCTTGTTTTATTAATCCTATTTATCAGTTTGAGCGATATTATTTAAATGATACCACTAATAGTATTTGTTTTACAATCTTATTTGTGGTAATATTTATTTTGAAAATTTTGTATAAAGTGATTTAAACGCATAAATCTAAGTTTTTCTAACCAATAAGAAAGCAGGTAACGTCATGATCAGAAATGTGGTATTTGATATTGGAATGGTTTTGATTAATTTCCGGTATCGGGAATATATGGAAGATTTGGGATTTTCAAAAGAAATAAAAGAAATTTTTTGTAAAAATATTATTGAAAATAAGCTTTGGGGAGATCTGGATCTTGGCGTCCGGTCTGCGGAAGAAGTCATCCGTGATATGAAAGACAGCGTTTCAGAATATCCGGCGGAGGCGGATGCTTTTTTTGAACAGATCAATGATATTGTGGAATCTTTTCCTTACGCACTGCCATGGATTCAGGAACTTAGGCGGGAAGGCTATCGGGTCTATCTTTTGTCTAATTATCCCAAAGATCTGTTCGCGCTGCATGCAAAGGGGAAATTTACCTTTGCAGACGCTGTAGACGGCAGGATCGTATCCGGGTATGTGAAGATGGTCAAACCGGACCCGGAGATCTATAAGCTCTTATGTATGACCTACGATCTGAAGCCGGAGGAATGTGTATTTCTGGACGACCGGGAAGATAACCTTAAGAGCGCAGGAGCGCTTGGATTTCACACGGTACGCTTTCAAAATTATGAACAGGCGAGAGGGGAGCTGGAAATATTATTGCGGGAATGTGGCAGCAGAGGCAGACACAAGATACAGGCAGAAGCGGAGATGTTTGGGATAGATCATTATGCCATCAGCGTCAGCGATAGTGAGAAGAGCAGGGTATTTTATGAAAAGCTGGGATTTCGGGTGGTAAAGGATTATCAGGCGGACGACGGAAGCGTCAGGATCCTGCAGATGGAAAAGGATGGTTTTCTTTTGGAGATGTTCTGTTATCCCGACAGTAATCCGACGCCGGATTTTGTAGAAACATTAAATACAGATCTTCATGTCAATGGAGCAAAGCATATGGCGCTTGCTGTAGAGGATCCCAAAAGGGCAGCAGAATATTTATTAAAAGAAGGATTGATTGGGGAAATGCCCGTCATCAATGAAGGACGTCTGGGACGGCCGTATTTTTTCATAAAGGATCCCGATGGAATCTTTGTGGAGATCATCACGCGTTAGAAGGGGATTTGCCAGGAATGTTTTCTAAGGAAACGCTCTCATCAGCGTTTCTCTAGCATGGCTTTCAATTGGTCGGGATCTGTTTTCTGCATAAAATCTTTGTAGGAAATATCCGGATCTAAGATGATATTTTCATGATCGGAACCGCCTTGAATCATCTGATGATAATCCCCATAAAGATTTGTCAATATTTTGTCGTATTCCGCCGGAACGGGGATCTTGATATTTTCAAAGGGAAGATATTCTATTTTCTGAAACCATTCCTTTTTAAGCGGCTGATAGGGAGTGTTTGTTATTATATAATTGATATCGGTGACCAGTTCGGACTGCCCGAAATGGGAAAGATTAAATAATTCAAATGTTTTTATTCTTTGAAGTACATCCATATTTAATAGATCTACAATAATATCCTGGCTAAGGATAAACTTTCCTCCTTGCAGTAGTCGCTCATATAACGTCTGCGGATTGACGATACTGCACCAGATAAGGAATTGGAGACTGCAGATGTTGATAAGGGCGGGGGTTCCGTCCGGTGCAGCATCTAAAGGAAAGATATCGATAAAGATACCCTGATTTAAATTAGGTTCATCATATTCGATGGCGGTTGTCCTGCTGTCTCTGATTTTGGAAAATGTACAAAGCAAATTATCGGTATAAGAAGATTGATAGAAATAAGGATCGGAAAATTCTTGTGGCGCAATTGCCTGAAATCTCTCATAGTCGTCCCGGAACATAGCAATATCTATATCATCATCCCACGGAATAAACCCCTGATGGCGTACTGCGCCCAGAAGGGTTCCATAGTAAGCATAATAGGTTAGATGATGTTTTTTGCACACCTGATCAAATTTTTCCAGAATGGCAAGCTCTACAGCCCATATCTTTTTTCTTTTTTCGGTTACTACGAAGTTGCAGCGGGTCTCTTCCTGATAAAATAATGGATCAAAATTCATATTAGATACCTCGGATTCTTTCATATTAAACAAATTCCTCTTTTGCTGCTTTTATGGCAAGTTCTTTGGCGTCGCATTTTGTAAAATAATGTTGTTCCCTGCAGATATCGAGCCATTCCAAATGAGATGTGATATCATCAATATTTAACCCGAATTCTTTCCTGCAATTTACAAGGTTTGGAAAGACGGATTCTCCATACGATGTAGTAGACGCTTGTGCTGCTTGATAAAATTTTATCAGCCTGATCTCTTTCTCCTCGTATCGTTTTAACATTTGCGTACAAAGATTTAAAAAGTCTTCGTAAGATTGAACTGCGGATAATTCCGGCAGGATATATTTGTCAAAATATTCACCGATCTGACTGCAGATATCTTCTATGGGGGTATCTGTGGGAAGATAGTTTTTATAACCGTCGATCTGATACCAGTCTGCAGAATAATATGGTGAAAGCAGTCCACAGTATGGCAGAAAATTAAAAGACTTTAGTTCGTTTGTAAACTGATTGTACATCCACTGATTAGAAAGTTTTTCTCTGATCTCATCTTTTTTGGAAGCGCTTATATGAAAACAAAAACGGGCTCCTGTGGAAATATCACTATAGTGCAAATTCTGTAAATGAATAAAAATATATGCATCGTCTGTTTCACGACGCCAGTCTAAGCCGCCTGTGGAAAAACCATATTTTTTAAGCAGTGGTTTTATGACCTGTTTTATCAGGATATCTCTTTTTTCCGTAGGTTTCATGCTTACTTCATCTTCCAGTTTCTTCTGGTAGTTAAAAGTATCATCCTCTGTTATATTTAGTTCCCGAAGAAGATGGCTTTTATCATAAGGCAGATTTTGGGGCAAAGATGCTAACTCAAAGTATCGTTTTACCCGTTCTTCTAGCGTCATTTCTTATTCCTCCGTTGGATTTATCTATGCTAAGCGCAGTTAATAATAGAAATTTCTTTTTCCTACATTATAGTCTATATCTGTGCTAATAACAAGTATAGTGGCTTCTGAAATTATCTATATTTATCTATAGTTTTCTATATGGGCAGCAGTGTGAGAAGAAGTAAATATCACAAAAAAACATGGATCTCTAAGAAGATCCATGCTTATAAAGATCGTCGCGACAAGATTCGAACTTGCGACCTCTGCGTCCCGAACGCAGCGCTCTACCAAACTGAGCCACGCGACGTAAAAATCATATAAGAAATCACACACAACAATGATAATACAATAAATTGAGAGGATTGTCAAATTATTTGCGAAACTTTATTAAATACATTTGCGAAACTTTATTAAATGTTTTTTAATCACAATTTTTACTGCCGTGTAAATTAAAAGTAAAATCTTTGTCCATAATAATAATCAAAACATAAAAGGAAGTATGCATGAAGGTATTACGGAAAAGGAGTGATTATATGGGTCTGGGCTCTAATACGGAATCACTGATTTATGTATATGGCGTAATGATTGCGATCATTGCGTTTTTGGGATATATTACAGAAAATACGTGGCTGGCAATTACGAAAGGATATATTGATAACAGGAACATGAACGCACCATTTTTGCTGGGATACGGTTTAATGGTTCTGGCAATCTATTTTTTGTTTGGCACGCCGCAGAAGCTGGCGGACTGGGGGATCATGCGCTATATTCCGGACGGGACAGCATCGTATCTGTTCTATTATGTCCTTTCTTTCGTGTTGGTAAGCGTGGGGGAGATCCTGCTTGGAACGCTGGTAGAAAAGGTGTGCGGTATCGAATACTGGAATTACGAGTGGATTCCGTTTCATCTGACAAAATATACTTCCGTGCCGACAAGTATAATGTTTGCAGGGATCATCACATTTTTTATGGGCAATCTGTTTGAGCCGATCGTGCAGGGAATGCTTCAGATGAAGCCGCAATGCATAAAAGTGATCAGCATTGCGCTGACCACTTTGCTGGTGTGTGATTTTATTGCGAGTTTTTACAAGATGTATCAAAAACAGGATTTTAACAACATCTGGAAATATGAACTGCATCATATGCAGAAAGAGGATCAGGCAGCTTCAACTTATCGGGAGTGATAAGCTTACCAGAGACCTCCCCCGCCGATAAATCCGCCAGTAGAGTCTGTGCCGGTAGTGTTATTGTTATAACTGTTTTCCTCATAGGAAGTCGGATCGTCTGTGACGGAAGTAAATTGCTCCAGCCATTCGATATATTCTGAATCAATACCGCAGAGAGTATAGATCTTCTTTTGTGATCTGTAAAATGAACGATCGCCATAAGGCAGCGTCACGGACAATCCCGTAAGACCGGCATTGTTATCTGTATAATTGTAATAAGCAATGGCATTATTTAGATGAATAGTCATTGCTTTTGAATATGTGGAATTGATGGATGCTACTACGGCAAGCATATCGGTAACATAGTATTGCTGCAATTCCGAATCAACCTTGATCAGGAGGCTGTGCTTTCTTCGGATGGATAGCGGACGTCCCGATCGGATGACCTCGCAGCTGTAATTGCGGGCGAGAAGTTTTTCCGTATTGGCATAAGCAAATTTTTCCCATTCTTCAAAAAGAGTGGGGATATATTTCTGATCGATCAGGGCAAGTGTGGACGCCATTCCATCTCGATGGTTTTTTTCATTGGCTTCCACCATATCATCAATAATGATCTTTCCCAGGGACACGGTGTCGATGGATGTATTTTTTGCAAGTTCCGTCAACCATCCTTTATAATTCCATCCAAGACTGGATTCAAAATCTTCGGACAAGATCATATAGTCGCAGTAATCATATAAGGCATAGCAGATCTCAATAGAGGACATGATACAACTGTCCATCCCGATAAAATCAAAGGCAACGCCGCCGTCCTCCAAAGCGGACTGCATTTCATCCAAAGTCAGCGAATCACTGTAGCGTCCCCATTCATTATAACCAAATCCATCTACAGAGCCGCCGCCGTGATTCCATAGGATCAGAATATAGCGGTCAGCGGGATAATTTTTTTCAGACCAGGAGATAAAATCCGACAAGGTCCTCGGATCTGTACAGTCTTCCTGATCCAGAGAGTCATCTACAAGAACCAGGTCATGATCCTTTATGAGATAGCGCTGGGCGTGATCCGATGCAATATCATAATCCTGCCACTTCCGGGTTCCCATCGTCTGTATCACAACCGATACCTTTTCGCTCAGATCGGCGGATAACATTTCGTTAATATCTGTTGTGGCACTGCCATAATTTGATTCAAGATTGGAACCGTTCATATAGATCATGACGGTTACCTGATCTTTGCCATTGCCTTTTAATGTTACCAGCGGATCGCGATAGATCTTCTCATTAGGGGAAGAACCCTGAATAGAGGAGAATCCCGCATGAGCAGTGTAAGTGCCCGGATCATCCGCATTCCCTGTCGAACCGGGGGACATGCATAAATTGTGGTATGTTTCTTTTATCATTAAAGAAGTAGTATTGTATGGTCTGGGATTTTCTGTATATTTGTATAAAAGAAAGACAAGCACCCCAATATAAGTGCATAAAAGAATAGAAGCCAAAACAGCTAAAATTTTTTTAAATGGAGAAGATTTCATATTATGACCAAGCCTTTCCCAAATAAACAAACCAAATAATAAATACTTTGTTTTATATTATCATAAAAAAAGTAAAATAGAAACATATAAAAATAAAAACACCCGCCCCGGCGTAACGCCAAAACGAATGCCTTTAGTGCACCGCCAGGGGCTCGAACCCTGGACACCCTGATTAAGAGTCAGGTGCTCTACCAACTGAGCTAGCGGTGCGTTTACCTCTACACGCAAAAGCTATTATAGTATAATGTATTCGCGTTTGCAAGTATTTTTTTTATTTTTTTGAAAATATTGACAACTATCGTCATTATTTTATAATAAATTAAAGAAATGTCTATTAAATGCCAAGGGCACAGTTTATTTCCTTGTCTTAAAAAAGCTTCTGTATATTATTCTGTGGTGATTGTACCATTATTAAAATAAGCACTCTTTTTCTTATCTGCATATCATAGCAATGATTTTGTAAAAAGGATATTTATCAATTATTGTATGACAAATTATAGTATGTGCAGCTCTGTTCATTCTAATCATATCAATTGGGATAAATAAAATGATGTCTGGGAACTGTAAGAGTAGAATTATTGTGAAAGTTTATTATGCAAGACAAGAATAAAAAGGGTCATAGGGATCAATTGAATAAAATAATACTGGAAAGGATGATTCATATATGATAGAAAATAAAGAGACGGTCATTTTAAAAGACGGTATGGACAATGTCCTGCAGCAATTAAATGCACTGCATGGTATGATGGGCGTGTTAAAATCCGGATTAGAGGCGGAAGAAACAGAGGAAAAGGCGCTTGATTGTATGGAATGTATTGATGAATGTGTGAAAAATATCCGTACTTTTGTAACAGACACCTTAAAGGAATTTGACGACTGTGTAAATGAAAAATAAGCAGATAATAAATGGAATATGTGGTAAGATATAACCCAAGGAAGAGGAAAGGCAGGATTAACAAATGATATTTGACAGTCATGCACATTACGATGATGCGAGATTTGACGAGGATCGGGAGGAACTGCTTTCTTCCCTGTATGAGCAAGGGATCAGGAAGGTAATGAACGTGGGTTCGGATCTGGCATCCATCAAGGATGTGTTGGAATATGTAAAAAAATATCAGGGGAACCCTTTTCCTGATTTTTACGGGGCAGTGGGTATCCATCCATCGGAAACGGAACATCTGACAGAGAAAGATTATGCCTATCTTAAGACAGCGGCATCCCAGAAGGGTATCGTGGCGATCGGTGAGATCGGGCTGGACTATTATTATGATGAACCGGAAGTAGATATCCAGAAGAAATGGTTCCATCTGCAGCTTGACCTGGCGGAGGAAATGAAGCTGCCGGTCATCATCCATTCCAGAGACGCCTGTCAGGATACGCTGGAGATCCTAAGGGAGCGGAAGGATGTCACCGGTGTGATCCATTGCTTTTCTTATACGAAGGAGACGGCAGCGGAATATATAAAAATGGGATATTACATAGGGATCGGCGGAGTGGTTACTTTTAAAAACGCGAAGAAGCTGAAAGAGGCTGTTGAAGCTATCCCCATGGACAGAATCCTGTTGGAGACGGATTGTCCGTATCTGGCGCCGGAACCGCACCGGGGAACGAGGAATTCCTCGCTGATGATTCCTTATATCATCGAGGAGATCGCAAGGATCAAGGGGATGGAACCTGCGCAGGTGGAAGAAATGGCATGGGAGAATACTCATAGGCTATTTCATATTGCGCTATAAGGAAGGTTAGAGACCATATAATGAATATTGGATACTATTTACTGTAATTCTTCATACTTTCCAAAAGTTTCCAAACATTACAACCAATCTCCTCAACCAAGCTCACTTCATCCGATGTAAATTCTTTAGCCCTTGATATTGCATCATCAACATGCAACATATAATTTTTCTTAAAATTAATTCCACTTTTTCCGTGATGCGCCTTGTTTGACACTTCTTTACTTACAAAGGTATGATTATCTGAAACCTTTTTATTTTCTTTTATCATGTCAAACCGGTCAGAATATTCCGATTTTACGTCAGACAAATGCAGAAGAAGCCAGAATTCAAAACAAGGATTTACAATATAACATGCATAACCTTTTTCTTTGCAGTATTGGATACATTCCAACATATTGGCCTCAGAATGGGTATGCATATCTCTATCTATTAGTATTCCAAATTCATCCAAATCATTACGATAGTTTTGTAGGTATTTTCTGTAATTTATATCATACCCTATTTTCAGTAAATCAGTTACAAAGGCATTTTTTCTCTTTTTGGGAATATTATCTCCACCATCAAGAAAATCGCGTATGAATTCTACGCCGTATTTTTGAACAAACTCTACCGGTATATCCTTTATTAATGATTCTTTTCCATTTTCCCTAAGCCTGAGATATTCTTCTAACAGTTCTATAACTTGAGAAGGCGCACTTCCCGTATCTTTACTGCTCCTGCTTAGCACTTCAACATCAACTATTGCATTAATTCCTAAATGTTTTCTGTTTGCAGACACACCCTTAAAATATTCTTTTTCGGTAGCATTACCTTCAACTGATAAAAAGAATATTTTTGGCAGTTCGACTTTGTCTTTTTCATCTTCTCTCTCAAATATGGTAGAACTTAATCTGTAATTATTCTTCATAGGCTTCTCCCAATATATCTTTTTCTTCAAAAATTGGAATTGCACCATATCTGCCTAATAAGTATTCCTTATCAATTTTTTTGTCAAATCTCTCCTTAAATTTGTTCAAGGAAAATACCTTAGATGCATGGTTCTCCTGCCGTTCCACAAACCAAATTTCATCTTGCCTAAGCAATTCTAAATCCAAAAGGTTTGAATCATGTGTTGTTGCAATTAACTGACAATCTCTATCCTCTGTAATTTCATAAAACAATTCAAGAAATTTTCTCGTCAAATTGGTATGAAGGCTTCTATCTATTTCATCTATAAGAATCATACTTACTTCTCTATTCTCATAAAATAAGGGTATTAGATCAAACAATCTTTTCGTTCCATCCGATTCATCAGCATACTCGAACTTATCTTCCGGATTCCCATGATTTAGCAATAGTTTATTGTAAACGATATTCCCGTTTTCATCTTTATGCAGTTCAAATATTTGCTCATCAACCTTAAACATAATGGGACTTTCATATGCTGCATTAGATATATCAATTTTAATCTTTTCAGCATCACTTCTGGGAATATCATGCAGAACCTTATCAAAATCCATCTGTTGGCTTTCTCCTTCAACCATGTCAATTCCAGTATCAAAATAATTCATAAGAGCTGAAAAAAACTTTTTCTTATCATCATCTGCGGCAACCTCATTCAAACCGTTATACTTTGAATTAGGAAACAAAATTATCATATTTTCAAACCATTCATAAACTCTCTTGATTTCCGCAAAAATACCTTCTTTGTCATTAGCTCTCAATGAAATATCGCTAAGTACTGTTTTTCTTTTATATGTCTCTGAAATATTCTCGTCAAATCCTTCTAAATAAAAATCCATCTTATATTTTTCATCCATACTAACAAAATCAGCTTCACTCATAGCATGGCTCACATTATCATCACCTACTTCACGATTAAATAAATATGTTTCTTTACCTGCCGAATCAATTCTTACCAGCCATTCACTTAATACAATTTTTTTGTTATAGGAAATTGCCAATCCATATGAATATTCTACATCTTCAATTATTATTCTGTACTCAAATACACCTGGCACAGTATAATTTTCGTTGATAATTCTAAAATGGCTTTTACTTAAATTAACCCGTTCTAATCCATTTAATATTATTTCTCTGGAGAAACGAATTGCTTTTACTAGGTTACTTTTGCCGCCAGCGTTAGCGCCAAATATTAAGCCACTCTTTAAAATCCGTCTGTTTTTTCTTACTAAAACATGTTCTTTATGTCTGGTAATTTTGCTTGCCACAAAGGAAATACTTTGTGCATCCTTAAATGATTTATAATTACTTACAGAAAATCCGACCAACATAATGATACCTTCTTTCTTTTATATAGAAATATAGAAGTAGTTATATCCAATTATATTGTGAATAATTCACTTTTGTCAATGGATATTGTAAATTTTTGTTTTATCGAATCAGATTGTTTTAAACTTATTTGTGATTTTTTCACAAATAGATATTGACATGTTAATTCAAACATGCTAATCTACTAATTAGGAAATTAGCACTCTCTTATATCAAGTGCTAATTAAGGAGATAAAAAAGATGGTCAAAATGACCACCTTTTCAAAATGAATCCGCTTTCGCAAATTCAAAGTCGCATTTGAATAATAACACAACCTTTTATGGATTTCAATTATTTTGAAAAATTTTATCTCCCTCCTAAAAAGATAGAAAGGAGGGCAAACTATGCCAAATCAACATGTAGTACTAAATAATGGTCAATGGCAGGTAAAGCGTGAAAATTCATCTAAAGCCACCAAGAATTTTGATACCCAAAAAGATGCAATCTCTTATGCTCGCGATATAGCCATTAACCAACACAGTGAAGTAGTGATTCATGGGCGTGACGGAAAAATTCGTGACAAAGATAGTTACGGAAATGATCCTTGTCCAACCAAAGACACAAAATTTTAAGTTTAACCGTGGTCGAAGCAAATTCGACCGCGGTTTTTTATGGGGGTGCCGATTCTCCTTCCTATTGCAGACCGACGAACTAAGTGATATTTTTGACAAAAACAGACAGGATTGATATACTGTATCTGCTTCTAACAACTAATTTTTCTGGAAAATCAGAAATCGATATTGAAGAATTAAAAGAGTATTTGCAGAATTATATTAAGAATCATACAGCAGATTGTTTGAAAAACAATCCTGAATTAAAGCCTTTAATCAGAATTTAAGATTTAATCTATTTTTTTGGTTCAAAACAGTTAATGAGTGATTTTGGTCGATTCTGTGGTGTCATGAATGATATAGGATAAATCTTTATAGTAAATTTTTATAGGTCATATATGGTAATCTACCCTACGCTATGTGGAAAATGGAAAGGATCAATATGGCAAATCTAGGAACGCCGACGGCAACGGCAGCAGTATTAAATAAATATGATTTTGTGTTCCGGAAAAAGTACGGACAGAATTTTCTCGTGGATATGCATATGCTGGAAAAGATCGTGGATTGCGCGGAATTGACGAAGGAGGATTGCGTTCTGGAAATCGGTCCCGGCATCGGTACGATGACCCAGTATCTTGCCGAGCGTGCAGGAAAAGTGATCGTGGTGGAGATCGACGGCGATCTGATCCCGATCTTAAAGGATACGCTTGGAGACTATGATAATGTGACCATCATTCATCAGGATATCCTGAAGGTCGATCTGCATCAGCTGGTGGAGGAGCATCTTGCCGACAGACAGAAATATAAATCCTTTAAAGTGGTTGCAAACCTGCCTTATTATATTACGACACCGATCATTATGAATCTTCTGGAAAAGAAAATCCCTCTGGACAATATCACGATCATGGTGCAAAAGGAAGTTGCGGAACGGATGCAAGTCGGTCCGGGGACGAAAGATTATGGGGCGCTGTCCCTTGCGGTACAGTATTACGCGAAGCCGGAGGTTATGGTAAGCGTGCCGCCGGAATGTTTTATGCCGCGCCCGAAGGTTGCCAGTGCGGTTATCCGCCTGACGCTGTATCCGGAGCCGCCGATCAAGGTATCTGATCCGGAGTATATGTTCCGGTTGATCAGGGCGTCATTTAACCAGCGGCGCAAAACACTTGCCAATGGTCTGAGTAATGACAGCGGACTGCATCTGACGAGGGAGACGGTCATAGAAGTCCTGAGACAAATGGATCTGAGCGAAACCATCCGGGGAGAGGCGCTGACGCTGGAGCAGTTTGGGGAGTTGGCGGATAGGCTTAGGAAGCTGTGAGTGTTAGATGTCATGGAAGAAGCAAGGCAGATCAGCAGAGGCTCGAATTTTAGGGAACTTTCGTGAAAATGGTTGATTTTTGATCCAATATACGATATTCTCATTTCAATGTATGTTTTTCTAATGTCTGGGAATGATTGGCAGATCGCCAACGATATCTATTATTATTGTTTTTGTATCTTCTTAAGTATTTTTCTTTAGGAGTTATTTCTTATTTGTTCTATGATTATTCAGCAAGATCACGGAGTTTATTAACCCCCAGTTTGTAATATTGTACACCAATTTATACCACCAATGAAAGGAACATATTTATGAAAAAAAGCAAT
>DLOP01000118.1 GCA_002478505.1 Lachnospiraceae bacterium UBA7481 | reverse complement strand
ATCTTATTTCAGGAGTGAGCATAGGGCGAAGCCCGCGAGTGAGATGAAGCGAAGCGGAATCGAGCTTAGCACTGCGGAATTAAAAAGCGCGTAAGCGCGGGCTTGCGAGTGTAGATGATATCTTAGTATGGAGGTAGCGGATGGAAAAGGTCTTGGTTATGGGCGGTGACAGCAGGCAGTATTACGTTGCGGAAGCGCTGCAGAAGAACGGTTACAGCGTATGCTGCTATGGTGTGCCTGTTAAAGAAAAAGGCAAGCTGGAGATTTTGAAAACAACCGCATTAAAGCTTCAGATGGGAGAAGCGGATATCATCGTTCTCCCGATCCCTGTATCAGTAGACGGCAAGACGGTCAAGCAGGAGACGGAGGATGATGTGGTACTTTTATCAGAGTTGTATGAAAATCTGCGGGAAGGGCAAAAACTTTACGGTGGTCTTTTCTCGGAGCAGCTTGTAAAAATATGTAAGAAAAAGGGCGCGCTCTTATATGATCTGATGAAGGATGAAAATGTTGCGATCGGCAACGCCATTGCTACGGCGGAAGGGGCGGTCGTGGAGGCGATGATGCTGAGTGAGGAAACGCTTCATGGTAAAGAGTGTCTTGTCATCGGTTACGGTAAGTGCGGAAGCGTCCTGGCGGATAAATTGAAGGGGCTTCAGGCAAAAGTGACCATAATGGCAAGAAATGCGGTCAGCCGTACAAAAGCACGCGCCATGGGTTATGAAGTCAGGGAGATGTTTGGACGAGGCGATGAACAGGCGGAAAAATATACGTATGTATTTAATACGGCGCCGGCGCCGGTGCTTACCGAGCAGGTATTGTCCCGGTTTGACCGTAATGCGGTGATCATTGATATTGCGTCTAAGCCGGGCGGTACGGATTTTGATTACTGTCGATATGCAAAGATCAGGGCAAAACTTTCTCTCGGACTTCCCGGCAAGTATGCCCCGAAGACGTCAGGGGAGATCTTAGCAGAGGCGATCATGTCACAGTTTTCCTAAATCTGCATATGATAATCCATCAACGGATATCAAAAGGAAGGGGTATGCTGGTATGAAATTATCAGAATGCACTGTGGGGATCGCCATTACAGGTTCTTTTTGTACATTTGATAAAGTGTTAAAAGAAATCGAAGCGCTAAAGGAAAAAGGTGCAGATCTGGTTCCGATCTTTTCCGATCATGCTGCCGAACTGGATAACCGCTTCTGGAAGGCGGAGGAGTATCGTGAACGTATACAGAATATCACAGGCAATCAGGGAATCTTTACCATACAGGAAGCGGAGCCGATCGGTCCGAAAGCATATCTGGATGTGCTGGTGATCGCGCCATGCACCGGCAATACGCTGGCAAAACTTTGTAACGGAATCACTGATACGGCAGTCCTGATGGCAGCCAAAGCGCATCTGCGCAACGGAAAGCCATTGGTTATAAGCGTCTCCACCAATGACGCGCTGGGGATCAATTTTAAAAATATCGGCGCGCTGATGGCAATGAAAAATATTTATTTTGTACCATTCGGACAGGATGACTGCGTCAAGAAGCCCAATTCCATGATTGCAAAAGTCGATCTGATCGGAGATACGATATTGGCGGCATTGGAAGGCAGGCAGATCCAGCCGGTGATCGTGCCACTTTAAAAAGGAAGCTCCAGACGGTGATCGTACCGCAATAAAAAGAAACTGCCCGGGATAACCGGACAGTTACATATATTTTCAAGCATGCATATTCATAATCTATATCAGAAAATCTCATCTTCTTAGTATTTCTTTTGCCATAAGATCAGGACATGCGTATATCGATATGATACTCGCGGATCCAGAAATCAATCTGCAATAAATATGCCATCATCTGTGGTCCGCACATCAGCTGGCCATACCATGGCGCGCCATAGTCCTTCGGGTTGGAAAGAAACTGCTGAAGCGCTTCCATATCCAGAAAATCATTCAGCGGCGATTCGCTGTCTTTGACCACCTCTGACAACATATCGGATAACAGTTTTTCGTAATAAGGATTGTATGTCTTCGGGAAAGGACTCTTTTTGCGCAGCAGGATCTGTCTGGGCAGAAGATATTCCGCAGACTGGCGCAGCAGTGATTTGACCAGTCCGTTTCTTGCCTTCATGCTCCATGGCGCATTATAGACATATTCTGCAAGCCTTCTGTCGGCAAATGGAATCCTTGCCGTCAGTCCGGTGGAACGCGCGCAGCGGTCCATACGGGTTAGGAGCGTCTGCATGAACCAATGGATCGTTAAGTAGGTATAACGACGTCTGCAGGCGTCGGCAGGAGATTCTTCCGGCAGTACATTGATCCCGCGGATAGCCTTATGGTATGTCTCGTTGATATAATCCTCCATGTTCAGAAATTCAAGAAAAGATTCATTTAACAGCTGTTTGCGGGGCGCACAGTCGGCTGTCCATGGGAAAGTATCCGCCTGCAGCAGATCTTCTCTGTGGAACCATGGATAACCGCCAAAGATCTCGTCAGCACATTCTCCGGTATAAGCTACATTTTTGATCTCTTTCACCTTCCCGCAGAAATACAGCAGGGAGGAATCCACATCCGCCATGCAGGGAACGTCATGGGAGCGTACGGAATCTTTTAGCATATCGGCAAGCGTCTGGTGATCGCAGGTAAGATAGTGATGTTCGCTGCCAAGGAATCTGACCATGGCGTCTACATAAGGACGATCCTGCGAGGGCTGGAAGGAGGACGCTTTGAAATATTTATCATTCTGATCAAAGTCAAAGGATACCGTAACCAGCCGCTGACCGCGTTCTTTCAATGCTCTGGCAAGATATGCGCTGACAATACTGGAATCGATCCCGCCGGAAAGCAGACAGCAGAAATCTTCGTCCTGTGTCAGTTCTTCGTTGATGATTTCGGATAACAGATCTGCCGTATGGCGCACAGTGGTTTCGTAATTTGCAAAATGCGCGGTGCAGGGCAAAGACCAGTAAGGCGTAGAGCAGCAGCCGTAACGGTTGACCGAGATGCAGCAAGCGGGTTTTACTTCGTAGATATGGTCAAACACGGTCTTACCCGGCGTATGGGCAGGACCAACTCCAAAGAGTTCGTTGAGACCGTTTTTGGATACGGTCGGAGAACAATCGGAATAAGCGAGGAGGGATTTTAATTCGGAAGCAAAGATGATGCAGTCCTCCTGCGTGGTGTAAAAGAGCGGTTTTGTACCGAAGTGGTCGCGGAACAGGTAAAGTGTTTCGTGACGCGCGTCAAAAATCACAATGCTGAAATTGCCGTTTAACTTTTGGATAAATTCTATGCCGTATTCCATAAAGCCCACCAGAATGATCTCGGAAAGGGAGCTGTCTTTTGTTTCATAGCCGCGCTGATGCAGCAGTTCAAGCAGTTCTTCCCGGTTAAATACATCTCCGTCCACAGCAATATAACAGCAGCGGTCTTTGATGCAAAGGTGATAGGAGGTGGAACTGATGACGGCAAAATGTTCAGTATGCAGCGGAACGCCGGGCTCTGTACTGATTCTGCAGAGAGGAGCGCTGATTGTGTTTAGTTTCTCCTGAAGGTATTCTTCTTGATATTCTTTTTGTAAAGTATAATCAAAAAATCCGGAAAATCCGTTCATAGGTATCCTCAGATCGTTTCTTTGTTTTCATAAATATGCGGCTGCCGGAGAAGATATGCCGGAAACAAATGTAAAACTTCATTTTTACATAATGTTATTGTGTTTGATACGAAAATTTGGCAAACCCCAAAAAGAATAAAAAAACTTAGAAAATTCATACTAAAAATAGCAGAAATATTATTGCTAGAAAGGAGTATACGGATATGGAAGGAAAATCTATTGTTACGGCAGAAGTGATTATTTCCGTCGTTTTAGTGTGGATGGGACTTGCCGGCATCCATCTCTTTTGGATCGACAGCGCGCGTTCTGCAGCCATTACTCTCGGCGTGATCGGCGCGGTTTTCTGTGCAGCCAATTCTTATAAATTTTTAATGACTCGTCCCGGACATCCGATTTCGATCGTGGGAAGCATTATCGGGGTAGTCGCAGTGATCGGACTTCTTGTTCAGGTTTTTGGCTGGGAAAGATTTCCGATTCTGGGCAATGCCAAGATTACGCTGGTGATCTTAGGGGCCGGCATCATTGCAAAAGGCATCATGGGAAGATTTCAAGAAGCGCTGAAACCGGTAGCAGAGTAGGAAAAGTAAAAAAATCACCCTGACGCTATCCGTAAGGATTGGCAACAGGGTGATTTTTAACTGGTATTTTTATGTATGGATATAATTATGCTTTGTAGTTGATAATCTCATCCAGAAGAAGCGGAACCTGTGTGCCCATCGTTTCGTCAGTAAATTGGCATGTGCCCACCGCCTTGTGCCCGCCGCCGCCGTACTTTAACATCAGGGAACCCACGTCCACATTGCTGGTACGGTTTAAAATGCTGTATCCGACAGCGCAGGAACATCCCAGGCCGCCGCGTCCGCTGACGATCCATACAGAGATATTCTGTTCAGGATACATACTGTATATCATAAAACGGTTGCCGGAATAAATGGGATCTACACCGCGCAGATCAGTAATGATGACATCTTTTTCAACGCGGGTATGAGCTTTCACCATTTCCTTGAACTTTTCGGACTGTTCGTTATATACCTCAATGCGCTCCACCACATCGGGAAGGGCAAGAATTTCATCGGTACTCATAGTACGGCAGCATTCCATAAGTTCTTCCATCAGTTTATAATTGGGAATGGTAAAGTTGCGCCATCTTCCAAGACCGGTACGAGGATCCATCAGAAATCCAACCAAAATCCAGCCGGTGGGATTCTGGATCTCGTCAATGGTCAGATTGCCGGAGTCCACCTTATCCACAGCCACCATCATATCATCAAAATGTGCAAAGCGTTCTTTGCCGCCATAATACTCATAGATAATGCGGGCACAGGAAGGAGTAATACGGCTTTCGCCTTTGTATTTGCCTGCAAGCTGGTTGCGTTCGTGCTCGCTTGAATGATGATCGAACCAAAGCCCGCATCCTTCCACATAGGGAACATTGGCCAAACAATCATCTTCCGTTACCTCCACAAGACCATCCTGAATATCCTTAGGGTGGGCAAATTTCCAGCTGTCAATAATACCGGCTTCCAACAGAAGCGCGCCACAAGCCAGACCGTCAAAATCAGAACGTGTTATCAGTCTCATATCCTTACTCCTTTTTGTTCACTAGATTTGTGAATACTTTTTTTCTATTATAACGAATATTGTGTCTTATGACAAGAACTCAATTTAAGAAAGAATCAGCTTTTTCTTTATTATATCTTTTTTTTGTGGTATGCTTTATGGTATAATGTACGCGAAAGCAATGAGCAGTGCGCGAATGACTGAGATCATATGCCGCTGGAAGCTTGCTTACGGGCGGCATATGATCTCAGGAGTGAACATAGGGCGAAGCCCGCGAGCGAGATGGAGCTTTGCGGAATCGAGCTCAGCACTGCGGATTACGAATTTTATCATTATCTATAAATCAATAAATCTTGAAAAACAGGAGAGGAGAAAAAGTACCGATATGGACGAAAAGACGGAAATAAAAAAAGATGAGGGAATAGAAGAAAGAGTCAGCAAGAATTTTATTGAGCAGGCGATCGATAAGGATCTGGCGGAGGGGGTCTATGATACAGTGCATACCAGATTCCCGCCGGAACCGAACGGCTATCTCCATATAGGTCATGCGAAAAGCATACTTTTAAATTATGGACTGGCTAAGAAGTATGGCGGCAAATTCAACATGCGTTTTGACGATACAAATCCCACAAAGGAAAAGACGGAGTTCGTAGAGGCGATCAAACAGGATATTGAGTGGCTGGGCGCTGATTGGGAGGACAGGCTGTTTTTTGCATCGGATTATTTTGAGCAGATGTATGAAGGGGCGGTCAAACTGATCAAAAAAGGTAAGGCTTATGTGTCCGACCTTACGGCGGAACAGATCAGGGAATATCGTGGTACGTTGACAGAACCGGGCAAAGAGGATCCGTCCTGCAACAGAAGCATGGAAGAAAACCTTGCGATGTTTGAAGATATGAAAGCCGGGAAATATGCGGATGGTGAAAAAGTGCTTCGCGCCAAGATCGATATGGCTTCGCCGAATATGAATATGCGGGATCCGGTTATTTACCGGGTTGCCCATATGAGCCATCACAACACCGGCGATAGGTGGTGCATCTATCCCATGTACGACTTTGCGCATCCTATCGAGGACGCGATCGAGGGGATCACGCACTCGATCTGTACGCTGGAATTTGAGGATCACAGACCGCTTTATGACTGGGTGGTTAGGGAATTGGAATATGAGAGACCGCCGCGTCAGATTGAATTTGCCAAAATGTATCTGACTAATGTTGTGACGGGAAAGCGTTATATTAAGAAGCTGGTGGAAGACGGTATCGTGGACGGCTGGGACGATCCGAGACTGGTATCGATTGCAGCGCTTAGGAGGCGTGGATTTACGCCGGAGTCGATCCAGCGTTTTGTGGAGCTGTGCGGTGTCAGCAAAGCCAATGCTTCGGCGGATTACGCCATGCTTGAATACTGCATCAGGGAAGATCTGAAACTGAAGCGTCCCCGGGTGATGGCGGCGCTGGATCCGATCCGGCTGATCATTGACAATTATCCGGAGGGGCAGGTAGAGGAACTGGAGATCCCCAATAACCTTGAAAATGAATCTTTGGGCAGCAGGAAGGTGCCGTTTTGCAGGGAACTTTATATCGACAGGGAAGATTTTATGGAGGAACCGCCGAAAAAATATTTCCGTCTGTTCCCGGGCAATGAGGTCAGGCTGATGAGCGCATACTTTGTCACCTGTACCGGTTTTGAGAAGGATGAAAACGGCAGGGTTACTGTCGTTCATGCCACATATGATCCTGAGACAAAACAGGGCAGCGGATTTAATGCAAGAAAGGTTAAGGGAACGATCCATTGGGTTCCGGCGCCTTATGCGGTAAAAGCGACAGTCCGTTTATATGAGAATCTTGTTGACGAGGAGAAGGGTGTTTATAATGAAGAGGACGGCAGCATCAATCTGAATCCGAATTCATTGATCGAATTAAAGGACTGCTGTCTGGAACCGTCTCTTGCGGACGTGAAGCCGTATGAGAGTTTCCAATTTGTCAGACAGGGATTTTTCTGCGTGGACTGCAGGGATTCCAAACCGGATGCGCCGGTGTTTAACCGGATCGTTGGATTAAAGAGTTCTTTTGTATTGCCAAAATGACGGAAAAATGTTTTAATGAATGATAGAAGCAGTTCGCTTTTGATGCGGCGTTTTTCATCTCTATTTGAGTCAGAGCCTCAAATTG
>DLOP01000096.1:38525-43722 GCA_002478505.1 Lachnospiraceae bacterium UBA7481 | reverse complement strand
ATAACTACTTCATTATATAGAGGTGTAGCATTTTTCGCAAGTCATATGTTGTTAATTCTATGTGAACTCCTTTTATAAACCTCTATAAACCGAGCTATATCTGTTTTACTTAGTTAATAATTTGTAGATTTCACAAATTTTTTCTTTTATTTCATTTTTAATTTGTATATTTACCGCTTGCATCATTCTTTCTTCAATATATATTATAATTAGTAGGTGTTTGCGTAACTATTGAAAAAAGGATAAACTGCAGCTAATGAAAAATTTATTCCAACCCAAAAATATGACGCAGGGCAATATCATGCAGCTCTTGCTTACTTTTGGTCTTCCTATTCTATTAGGCAATCTATTCCAACAATTTTACAATTTTGCGGATCTCATCATTGTCAGCCGAAATATCGGCGTAGAGGCGCTGGAAGGCGTAGGCGCTACCGCCTCCCTGTCTGAATTGATTATCGTCTTTATCAATGGACTGACCAATGGATTTTCCATTATCATAGCACAGTTTTTTGGTGCCGGTAATGAAAAAAACGTCCGTCGTTCTGTTGCCGCTACGGTTACTCTGGCAGTCATTTCTACAATAGTCCTGACTATTTTTAGCCTGTTTTTTATCCGGGATATTCTGGTACTTCTTCATACGCCGGATACAGTTATCGATAATGCATATGATTATATCAGTATCCTTCTGATGGGATTGATCTTTACGATGGCTTACAATATGTGCGCCAATATCCTTAGGGCGGTAGGTAACAGCACAGTACCATTGATTTTTCTTATCATTTCGACAATCTTAAATGTCGGCATGGATCTTTTATTTGTGGTAGTGATCCCGCTGGGCATCCGTGGCGCTGCTCTGGCAACCATACTGGCGCAGTGCATTTCCGCAATTTTGTGCTTTATTTATATTATGAAGAAATGTCCCGAAATTCATTTATCCAAAAAGGATTTTTCTTTTGACAGAAATTTACTTGGAAAAATGTTGTCAACCGGTCTTTCCATGGCAATGATGCTTGCTATTGTTTCGTTAGGTTCCGTAATTCTGCAAAGCGGTATCAACGGCCTTGGAGAAGAAACTATTGCGGCGCATATTTCTGCCAGAAAAGTAATCTCCCTGTTTATGATGCCGATCGCCGTCACCGGAGCTGCCTGCGCCACCTTTACCAGCCAGAATTACGGCGCCGGTAAAATGGACCGGGTTTTTAAAGGCGTAAAAAATGGGATGTTCTTAGGCATCCTGTGGAGCACCATTTGCATGCTGTTATTATTTCCTTTCACAGAACAATTTGTACGTTTGATTATTGATAAAGAAGATGCCGCTAATCTTTTTCTGATTGAAACGGCTACCCAATATGTACGGATCAGTGTTCCCTGTTTCTATGTGCTGATCCCTCTGATCGTATTACGTAATGTTCTTCAGGGTATGGGGCGACGCATCGTACCGATCATTGTCAGCGTAACAGAACTTTTAGGCAAGATCATTGCTATCCGTCTGCTGGTTCCATGGCTCGGATACTTAGGAGTCTGTATTACGGAGCCGATCATCTGGGCCTTTGACGGAGCATTCGTGCTGATTGTATATCTTATCATCCGCAAAACAACGTTTTCGCAATCCTATTCTATTTAATAACCATGCCTTTCCACAGCCTACAAATTCTCAATAACAAAAAGCGTAAGTTTTTAAAAATTTCTTGTAAAAATATTATAAATCGCATATACTATTTGTAAGAAAATAGGAATTTCTTACTTTTTAATTTTCATTAAAGGAGGCGGTATTTTGTTAGCTGAATTACGTCAAAAATCCCAAATCACTATTCCAAAAGAAATTATTGTTAGTCTTGGTCTGTCAGAAGGAGATAAATTAGAAATTTTTGAAAAAGACGGTATCATCTGTATTATGCCTGTAGCCGTTTATCCAAAAAAATATCTGGATGAACTTAAGGATGAACTTGGAAAAGTAAAAACCAAAATATCATCCGGAGAACAACCTGTATTTGACAACGTAGATGCACTATTTAACAAGTTAGAGGCAGAATAATGACATACTCATTTACCTTTACTCCTCGCTTTCAAAAACATTTTAAGAATCTGACTCCTCGGGAAAAGAAACAACTGAAAAACAAACTGGAACTTTTAGCAGAGAATCCTTCTCATCCTTCACTTCGTACAAAACGCATTCAGGGAACCTCTGATCTTTTTGAATGCAGTGTAAACATGGATATCCGCATTATCTGGTATTATGAAGACGATAAAATGATAATTCTGGTGGATGTGGGACATCACAATATACTAAAACAATTCTAATTTCCCCAATATCTTTATTGATACAAACAGCCCCCTCTTTGTTTATATCCTTACGTTCGTTACCTCCTTACTTTTATTTCAACCCTTGTTTACTTAAACAAATTTTGGGCAAGCTTATAGCAAAGCGAAGAGATAATTTATTCCTGATACATTATTCAATATGGAGTGCATGCATGAATCAGTTTTTTCAAGGATACTATTTCAAACACCAGAAGGGAGCGGAAACTCTCTGCGTGATCGCAGGCCGGTCAGATTCCAATCAATTTATCCAGATCATAACACAAAACGGCTCCTGGCAGACGTCTATGACAGAAGGCAGTCATTTCTCCAAACAAGGCGTGATACTGGACATCCATACGCCGGAACTGTCCCTTACAGGAAAAATTTCTTATCATGGCTTATCCCCTATCCGCTATGACATTATGGGACCGTTTCAATTTCTTCCCCTGGAATGCCGACACGGTATTATCAGTATGAGCCATCAGCTAAAGGGACGCGTATCTTTAAACGGGAAAAACATAGATTTTACCGGTGGAAAGGGATATATCGAAAAAGACAGCGGCCGTTCCTTCCCCTCCTCCTATGCATGGGTACAGGCCAATGATTTTCGGGAAGATTGTTCGATCATGGCCGCCGTGGCAGAAATCCCCATATGCGGACTGACATTCCGCGGCTGCATCAGCGTGATCCATTATAAGGGCAGAGAATACCGATTTGCTACCTATCTTGGAGTGCAGATTCTCTCCTGCACCAAAGAAAGGATCATATTAAAACAAGGGAACTACCAGCTGCATATTCAGATCTGCATAAAAAATGAACATTACCTAAGCGCGCCTAAAAACGGGAAGATGTCCCGAAAGATCATAGAATCCGCCTCATGTCCTGCGGAATATGTGCTGTATGAAGGAAACATCCAGATATTTCATTTATTTTCCTACCATACCAGCTTTGAATACGAATACTAGCAGTTATCTTTTAGGAGGTCCCAACATGTTCCAATCTCTCTGGCATGCCACAGCAAAAGTCCAAAATCACAAAACTTTACAGCGCAACGCTAAAACAGACTATCTTATCATCGGCGGAGGAATCTGTGGCGTTCTCTGCGCTTATTTTCTACAGCAGGAAGGTGTGGACTATATGCTGGTAGAAGGAAACAAAGTCGGAGGCGGCAATACCGGAAATACAACGGCTAAGATCACGTCCCAGCATGGGCTTATTTATGACCATCTGTTGCAATCCATAGGGAAAGAAAAGACGACCTTATATCTTGAAGCACATCAGAAAGCTTTGGAGCAATACCGCGAACTCGCCAAAACAATTGACTGTGATTTTGAAGAAAAATATGCCGGCGTTTATAGCTGTGAAAGCCAACACGCCATTGAACGGGAAATAGACGCGCTGCGTTCCATCGGATTTCCGGCGGAATATGCCGAACAGCTTCCATTGCCTTTTTCCATCAAAGGCGCTGTTTTATTTCCAAAGCAGGCACAGTTTCATCCATTAAAATTCCTTTCCAAGATATCAGAGTCTCTGAATATCTATGAGCATACCTTTGTGCAGAAAATCGATGGGCATACCGTATATACTGACCGCGGAATCATAACAGCGGGTAAAATCATCGTTGCCACACATTTTCCATTCCTAAATAAAAGGGGCAGCTATTTTTTAAAGCTCTACCAAAGCCGGTCTTATGCGATTGCGCTGAACAATGCGGCAGATGTCAATGGGATCTATATCGATGCGGATAAAAAGGGTTTGTCCTTTAGAAATTACGGCAATCTGCTGATCTTGGGAGACGGCGGCGGACGTACCGGCAAGCAGCATGAAAATTGGAAGATGCTGCGAAGCTTTGCTGCATCCGCATACCCGGAAGCCAAAGAAATATATCACTGGGCGGCCCAGGACTGCATCAGCCTTGACGGTATCTCTTATATCGGAAATTATTCCCGCAACACACCGGATCTGTATGTTGCGTCCGGTTTCAATAAATGGGGCATGACCTCTTCCATGGCAGCCGCCATGATCCTGCGCGATCTGGTTCTCGGCAGGGAAAATATCTACAAAGAAGTATTCTCACCCAGCCGAAGTATATTAAAACCTCAGCTTTTTTTGAACGCTATAGAAACAACCGGCAATCTGTTGTTTCCATCGTTAAAGCGCTGTCCTCATATGGGTTGTGCATTAAAATGGAATCCGCAGGAGCATACATGGGACTGCCCATGCCATGGATCACGGTTTAAAGAAGACGGAAAACTGATTGACAATCCGGCAGTAAAGGATGCAAATTTACTTTAGGGAAACGCTGATGAAAGCATTTCTCATGCCGAATTTGCGCTGCGAAGCAGTACAACTTCTTCCCTGCTTTTTATAAAGTAGAATCTCAGCCCATTCCGGATTGCCACCGAAAGCTCTATCGCAATCTCATACATCCGCCCCGTCAATCGATGATATACCTCAGCGCCCTCCCAGGGCAGACCGCAAAGATAATCCCGCTCCCTGTCACTTAAGCAGGATAATAATTCCTTGTCTTTTTTAAGCTCGGCGATCGGAAGCAGCACATAGGAAAAATCTTCTCCGTCCCGTTCTTTCCTGACATAAACAGCCTCGGAAAGTTGTCTTCTGTCCCACGAAGCAGGAATTTTTATCTGACGATATTCCTGATCCGGCAGCCGTTCCAATAAGATCCCTTGCTTTAACATATGTTTTAATGCCGTTTCCTCCACCCTGCACTGAGGTGTCGGATAATCCAGCCGTTCCATGATCTGCCGGATGGAATACCCCTGATCCACCATATGCCGGATGGCTCCGGCGCCGGACATTTCATGTATAAAATTACCCATTGCTTTACCAAAGTAATCTTGCGATTTTTCCATTTTAATCCTCCATGTCAGAGCAG
>DLOP01000096.1:0-38462 GCA_002478505.1 Lachnospiraceae bacterium UBA7481 | reverse complement strand
TCAAGCTTATTTTTCAATCTAAAGTGCCAACACCAACGTCCCCGCGGCAACCAATACCGCCCCGATCGCTGACTTTACCGTGAACGGCTCGCGCAGGAAGATAAATGCTAAAATCAGCGTAATCACAACGCTTAGCTTATCCACCGGAACTACCTTGGAAGCTTCACCAATCTGCAGTGCTTTATAATAGCACAACCAGGAAGCTCCTGTTGCCAATCCCGACAAAATCAGAAATATCCAGCTTTTCCGGCTGATCTCTGAGATCCCTCCCTGCTGTTTCGTAAGAAATACCATTCCCCACGCCAGAATCAATACCACAAATGTCCGTATGGCAGTTGCAAGGTTCGATCCGACCCCTTCAATGCCCACCTTTGCCAAGATAGAGGTCAACGCTGCAAATACTGCTGATAATAATGCCAAAATAAACCACATATGGATTCCCCTTTCCTTAGAAATAGAAAAACGCTGCGACGCATTGAAACCTGTCAATACCACTCACAGGTTTCAAGCGACAGCGTTTTTATAGATCTTTTATAGCATTATACTGTAGTTTTGTCCTCGGCTTCGTCTCCCGCACCGGCAGTTTTGGAAACACCCACACTTGCAGCCTTACCGCCAAGGAAGCCGGCAAGTACTGCTGACAGATCAACGCCTGTGGACTCCTTCAATCCATCAGTTACCTGTACAACCGTTCCCATGACGTCCTTCATCAGCTTTGTAGTATTCCCATCACCGTACATCGTAATACGGTCAACATTGTTAAGCGGTGTCGCCGCATTTTTCACTACGTCAGGCAGCGCATTGAAGTACATCTCCAGAATCGCTGCTTCGTTCATCTTCTGCATAGCAAGAGCTTTTTTCTCGATACCTTCCGCCTCTGCCAGCGCCTTTGCGCGGATCGCCTCCGCCTCCGCCAAACCTTTTGCGCGGATACCTTCACCTTCCTGCTCCATTGCAAATTTCTGAGCTTCCGCAGTCGCCCTCAATGCTTCCGCTTCCTTCTCTCTCTCAAATTTCTCCGCTTCCGCATTCTTCTGGCGTTCAAAGAGCTGCGCATCAGAATTTCTCTGAATCTCATACAGCTGGGCGTCCGCTTTCTGCTGTCTTGCGAACTTCTCCGCTTCCGCTTTCTTTCTGATCTCCGCATCCAAAGCCTTTTCCATTACTTCGGCTTCTTTCTGCTTCAAAAGGATCTCTTTTTCCTGTCTTGCAATATTGGCATCCGCTGTTGTGATCTCTACGGTCTTACGCTCCGTCTCCTTCTGGATCTGGTAAGCCGCATCCGCGATCGCCTTCTTCGTATCCGCTGCCTTTTGAAGTTCCGCCCTTGTGATCGCCAATTCATTTTCCTTCTGTGCGATCAATGTATCGGCGCTGATCTTTGCCTCCTGAGCTTCCCGCTCGGATACGGCAAGCACAATGGATTTCTCCTTCTGTGCCCTTGCCTGCGCGTTTGCAATCTCCAATTCACTGGATACCTGCGCATCATTGGCTTCTTTTCTCGCCATCGCCTGCGCCTTTGCAATATCCTTTTCACTTTCCGCACGGGAGATTGCAGCATTCTTCTGAATCTTAACAATATTATCAACACCAAGGTTTTCAATTACGCCATTGCCGTCAACAAAGTTCTGCACATTGAAGCTGACAATGTCAAGTCCCATAGCAGCCAGGTCCGGTTCCGCATTTTCCTTAACGAGTGTGGCAAATTTCTGCCGGTCGGAAACCATTTCCTCTAAAGCCATCTTACCGACGATCTCACGGACATTTCCTTCCAGAACCTCTCTTGCAACATGGGCAACATAATCCGTATTCTTATTCAGAAAGTTCTGCGCCGCAAGCTTAAGTTTTTCATGTTCGTCGCTGATCTTGACATTGACTGTTGCATCTACATTAATATTGATATAATCTGCCGTAGGCACTGCATTGGATGTTTTAACATCGATAGAAATCAGCTGCAGATTCAATTCATCCTTTCGCTCCAGAAACGGAATCTTGATTCCTGCTTTTCCGATCAGCACCTTCGGGTTTCTACGAAGACCCGAAATAATAATTGCGGTATCCGGTGAAGCTTTTACATAGCCGGTCATCATTATTATAAAGATCAATATCACGATCACCGCGATCGGCAATATGGTTGTTAAAGATGTTGCTACAATTGGTGGCATAATTTTTCTCCTCTCTGTATGTTTTGGTAATATAAGTGATGGATAAGTGATATTACCTGTATTTAATCTAACATAATTTATACTATTATAAAATAGGAAACACCGCACATTAAACAAAATATCATCATATGTAATTATTTGGCAATTTTAATCTGATTTTATGATTATTTTGTGAAAAAGACATCATTTCCTGATGATTACTTCTCCTTTGCACTCCATGACAGGATTCTCCCAGATGATCTCGCCGACGCTGTCCACGACGATCCTCCCACTCCTGGGATTCTTGATGGATATCACATCACCCACTATATCCGCTTCCACATCGGAATACTCAAACGAAAGATCTGTGTCCTCCATGGTACAGTTTATCAGCTTCAGATCCTTGCAATAGCAAAGCGGCTGTGTCCCTATGATCCGGCAGTTGATCAGTGTCAGACCTTCCGAAAACCACGCGAGATACTCCCCCTTTACAACACTGTCCTTAACGGTAACATTCTTACTATGCCAAAAAGCGTCCTTGGTATCCAACAAACAATTTGTTATTTCCAGATTTTCCATATACTGGAAAGAATACTTGCCCTTCATCGTAACATTTTCCAGTTTAACATTCCTGCTATCCATAAAAATATATTCTGACTCAATCTCTGAATCCTTTAGTATAATATCACTGCTCTTCCATCCAAATTCCAGCGAAACAATCCTACAGTCCTCCAGTACGATCTGATGACACTCACGGATGGCTTTGATGCCGTTTAGGTTACACTCCCTGATCACCCCATTGTCCGCATACCAAATGGCAGCCCTTGTTTTTTCATCCATAGTCGAGCATCTCATGGAAAAACCTCTGACATGCCACAACGGATAACGCAGGGAAAAACTGCAGTCATTCACCGCAATATCACGGGATTCCTTCAATACGGATTCCCCGTCTGCAGGACCCGCAAACGTACAGTGCATAATATCGCATCCCTGTGAATTATATAATGCCCTTTCCTCATCAAACTGCCGGTTCTCAATAACTGTTCTCATACTAATAACTCTGCCTTTCCATAGCCTGCGATTCTTGATAACGAAAAGCGTAAGCTTTTTGTTGTATGCTGCCGCAGACACAATAATTGCAAAACAAATATATTCGTTTTAATAACCAATGCCGACTTCAGCAGCTATTATTTAGCAGCCAAGCGAATCCTCTATCCATCCGTTCATCCACATCCTTAAAATGATTTCCGGGATTCCATTTCAATATGGTTTCTTTCACTACCTCTGACTGTTTATAATATGCATATAGTTCTCTTGTTGCATCACCAATCTTAGAAAATACCGCCTGCCCTGCCTTTTCTTCTTTCGTTCCAAGGCTAAGATAAATCAAGCTTTGTTTCGGAAGATCATGTGATCTCGCATATTCTATAAACTTAGGATACCACAACGAACCGGAACAGCTGGCAGCGCCGCAAAATACATCCGTTTGATACATCGACCACAACGCAAACAATCCAGCCAGCGAATATCCGCCGATCATGAACTGAATTTTTTGCTTACCGGCGGAATCTCCCCTGTTTGTAAAATCACGGATCGCAGGAATACCGTATTTTATGATCAGGTCAAGCATCTGTTCCGCTTTTCCGGAGAAATCCCCTATTCCTTCTATATGCAGCCCCCAAGGTGATAATTCCCCATTCCAATCCTTTACCTCGACGGCGGCAAACAGAAAGTCTTCTTCCGATGACAGCTCTTTTATCCTTTGCCAATGTTCCTCAGCTTTATGTAACTGCTCTGACATCATCGGGCAGACCAAAACAATATCTGCGGTACTGCTGCCGACGAGGCAGAGTTTATGTCCTTCTATTATAATCTGTTCTGTCAATACTTAAAACCTTCTCTAAAATCATTCTTAAGGAAACTCTGATTAGGATAAATTATACCATACCTATCCCTTTTTACAAGCTAATTGGTTTTAAAAAATAAGAGGGATGCCTTTTATTCTGCATCCCGAATCTTTTTTCGTAATGGCAGGATCAAACCCGGTGACACGGAAAGCTCATCCACACCCATCTTCAGAAATGTATCCGTCAACGACATATCCGCCCCCAGTTCCCCGCAGATGCCTGCCCAAATGCCTTCTTTATGCGCATTGTCCACCACCATACGGATCATCCTGAGAACCGCCTCATGATGCGGATTATAAAACCGGTCCAGCCGATTATTCTGCCGGTCGACTGCCAAGGTATATTGTGTCAGATCATTGGTACCTATGCTGAAAAAATCAACCTCCTTCGCCAGCAGATCGCTGATCATGGCTGCCGCAGGGGTCTCGATCATAATCCCCTGTTCTACGTCATCATATGGTACGCCTAATGTAGAAAGTTCTTCCTTAACTTCCGTCATAATCTTTTTGATATCCCTGATCTCATCCACCGACGTGATCATGGGATACATAATGGCGATCTTTCCATAATTGCTTGCACGCAGCATTGCCCGAAGCTGCGTCTTAAAGATCTCCGGCTCGCTTAAGCAGATCCGTATCGCACGGTAACCCATGGCAGGATTTTCCTCTTTTCCAAGCTGAAAATAATCTGCCTGTTTGTCCGCCCCGATATCCAGCGTCCGGAATATCACACGTTTGCCTGCCATTGTCTCCGCAACCTGCTTATATGCCGAGAACTGTTCTTCCTCCGTAGGAAAGGTATTCTTCCCCAGATAGAGAAATTCGCTCCGAAACAGCCCGATGCCGGCTGCATCATTCTGTAATACTGCCCCCAGATCGGACACATTTCCAATATTTGCATACAGGTGCACCTTTTGTCCACTCTTTGTAACGGTTTCCTTGCCCTTAAGATCCAGCAAAAGCTGCTTCTGCTCCTCATCCCGTTTCTGCTTCTCCCGATAAGAGATCAGGGTATCCGCATCCGGATCAATGATCAGCGTCCCCGTATAACCGTCTACAATCGCCGTCTTATGATTCCACTCTTCCTTAATATCTACCTTGATCAATGCCGGAATGCTCATAGTCCTGGCAAGGATCGCCGTATGGGAATTGGTGGATCCATGCCTTGTCACAAATGCCAGAAGCTTGGACTTATCCATCTGCACCGTCTCGCTGGGCGCCAGATCCTCGGCAGCGATGATACATGGCTCCTTCAGCTCATCCGCGCCATGACCGCCTCCCAGTACATTGATCACACGCTCCGAAATATCCTTTACATCGACGCTTCTCGCTTTAAAATATTCGTCATCCATATTCGCAAACATTTCAGAAAAATTGTCCCCTGTTGTCGCAACAGCACATTCGGCATTGATTCCCTGATTTTTAATCAGATTATGGATCGAATCATTATAATCATCATCCTCCAGCATCATGGCATGCACTTCTAAGATCTGCGCGTTGATTTCTCCCACTTCTACAACCGCTTTTTCATGGAGCACATTTAACTGCTCTATGGCTTTTTTCTTCGCCTCTTCGTATCGGGCGATCTCCGCATCGATATCCTCTACCCGCTTTCTTTCGACGTTATTTTCATGTTTCTTATAATAGAAGATACTCCCGATTGCAATGCCGTCAAATATCTTCGTTCCCTTACATGTTTCCATGAAACAATACGCTCACTTTCCCAGATTTCAAATCAATTGATTCAATACTTTACTTTGCCGGATAAATTTCTACAGATCACAACGACCCACTATTTAAGGATCTGTGATTATAAATTATTTTTCATAAATGTTTCCATCGCCGCGATCGCTTCTTCCTCATCCGCACCATCTGCCGTAATCGTCACTGTATTGCCCTTCTTAATACCCAGTCCCATGACTGCCATCAATTTTGTTACATTAGCCTCTTTGCCGTCTATCGAAATCTTGATCGACGACTGAAAATTCTTTGCCTCCTTCGCAAGCTGTCCCGCAGGTCTTGCATGTATGCCGATCTCATCTGTAATCACATAATCAAACTGCTTCATAATATAAACGTCTCCCTTGATATTTGAATCCATTCTATTTTATTAGAATGCCATGATTTATCTGAAATATTCACAAACCTTACAGTTTCATAATTGTCTTTAGGCTGTAACACTGCTGATTTTTGAAAATGATTGACGATTTTTCGAGTACAATTACAAAAAAGTTATCTACAATGGATGGCAGTAAAAATGAGTTTGTAGATTTTTACAATGGAGATGTAAAAGGAGAAGATACAGAAACACTGAATCATTTTGATGCACATACAAGATACCGGTTTGAAAGCATTTTTCCACCACCTTTTTCAGATTACCGTATGATCCAATAGAAAATCGATCAGACCGATATTTAATATGCCGTTTTCGTCATACCAGCGCTTTCTGATATCATACCGGACAATCATCTTGGGAAAAGAGTCATTGGTGAGAGAGAACGGTTTGTTTTCGGCTGCTGCTTTTTCCTCGGTTCCAAGGGCGTATGCGGACTGAATATAGACCTTTTTACTGCCGAGTGTTGCAATGAAATCGATCTCTCTTGATACCTGAGAGAGTTTTCCTTTCCCGTTCTTTTCAGCAGAGGTTACGATGCCAATATCTACTGCAAAACCGCGGATAACCAGCTCGTTATATATGATATTTTCCATGATATGGGTCATTTCCTGCTGGCGAAAGCCGATTCGCGCATTCCTCAGCCCGATATCCTCACAATAATACTTATTGGGATAGTCGAAGTAACTTTTGCCTTTCACATCCCAGCGCTTACATTCACTGAACAGAAATGCGTCAGCGAGGAGATTCATGTAAGACTTTACCGTATTGTTTGCCACTATATTTTCGCCGGCACGTTTTTGCTTGGAATTTATGGTATTCGTCACATTCGCGGGATTGGTGAGCGAACCGACAGAGGAGCACAACAGATCGAGGATGGAGCCCAGCACATCCTCCCGCTTTATTTTTTGACGTTCCACGATGTCTTTCAGATAGACCTCTGAGAATAAGGAATGCAGATAATTCATCTTCGATTCATCCGTGGGACGGGAAAGGATGAGCGGCATACCGCCAAAAAAGGCATAGTTCTCAAAGGCATCTGTCTTGTCTCCGCTAACGGCTGAATAAAACTCCGCAAAACTCAGAGGATGGACTCGGATCTCGTCACTGCGTCCACGGAATTCGGTCAGGATATCACTGGACAACATTTTGGAGTTGCTTCCGGTAACATAAATATCCAGATTGGACAGGGCTTTTAAATCGTTGAGGGCATCATAGAAGGTAATTGCCTTGCCTTCTTTATGATAGGGATTCGGCACTTCATCGGACATCTGGATCTCATCGACAAAGAGATAGAATTGACCGC
Organism: Lachnospiraceae bacterium UBA7481; assembly: GCA_002478505.1. Taxonomy (GTDB): domain Bacteria; phylum Bacillota; class Clostridia; order Lachnospirales; family Lachnospiraceae; genus NK4A136. Next base: position 30,993 of record DLOP01000096.1, on the reverse strand, counting down.
TGCAGTTTTCCACTATGCTGCGGACATGACCTGCTAGCTCCAACGGGTTGCGGAAACGGATGTCCTTCGCCAGATCCAGTTCAAAGGTCAGGATGTGGGCATCGGAAACGCCCTGATCCAACAGATACTTTTTGAACAACGTGCGAAGCAGATAGGACTTACCGCACCTGCGGATGCCGGTAATGACTTTGACCTGTCCATCCCACATATATTCGATAAGCTTTTGAACATACCGATCCCGTTTAATTTCCATAGATGCCCTCATTGAAAACTTAGTCGAAGTTTTATAGCAACTTTTCAATAAAATATTATACCCCCTTTCTGAAAAAAATGCAAGATTCCAAAAAGGGGGTGAATATGGTATAAAAATTCAAGTCTAAACACTGAAATCAAACTTCCTGCCATTCTCTGACGTTTTTTCTGCCTTAACTGTATTCCAATCTACCGCTTTTATTTTCTTGATGAGTTCTTCCATGCTATTTGCTTGAACATCGGTGCGCTTTGTTCCTGCATTACTCTTTGAATAGCTTTCAAATTCCTTTTCCGCTTTTCTTTCCGCCCTTTTCTCATCTTCCTTCTTCTTGGCACGTTTTTCTTCTCTGACCTTTTCAAGATGCTCTCTGGACTTTGCACTCGACTTTTCCATTTCAGCGAAGAAATTTGTCGTACCGTCTTCATTAAAGACAACGCCTATTTTCGTAATTGATACGCCGTCTTTTCCGTAACCGCTCTCAAAGCCATATTTTTTATTGATTTCCTTGGACATTTTTACAGCGGTTTCCACACACTGTAATTTCTCCTTTGCATATTTCTCATCGTGTGCCATGCGTTCCAGCTCTGCACTGGAAAAGATTACAGAAAATTCCTTTGTTCCGCTTTTTGCAAGAGCCTTTAAATCATCGGATCCTTCCCCTACAAAAAAGTCATAATTACCATACTGTTTGCGCAGCTTTTTCAGATAATCCTGTGCCTCGGATGAAAGCTTGGACTCTGTTGTGCTTGCCACACCGGTCGTACCGTCTGACGATATGGTTCCGTCCTTCAGCCCTTTTTTTACTTTATCCATCCAATTTGAAAGATACGCTAAATTCCCCTGAGTTCTGACTCCATTAGAGCTTTTTGAAAATTCACTATACTCTGCATACGCCTTCGGGTCATATTTCTCCATAAGCTTTTCCAAATCGGATGTTCTAAATGATTTTCCTGCCGTTTCCCTGATATCCTCAAGTGTTTCCGCCCTTGAAACACCTTTGTTCTCAATTTTCTTTAAATCCTCTTTTGCCCTATCCCAAATACCCTGGTAATTAACTGATACAATATCCATGTTCATATTTTTATCCTCCTTGATAAAAAAATTTTTTTGCCATCCTTGACCCGCATATAAAATATGCGGCTTTATATAAATTTTCGGCTGTTGCGCCTGCTTTTTTATCCGAATTGCATAAAATGGCTATTTTTGGCACAAAATGACCATAAAGCTTTTCTATCTCAACACTTAGGTTTTAAAAATTCTACGATTTTCTTTCAAAACCTTTGTATTTTCGGAAAATTGAAAAAAGGACATTTCTGCCCTTTTTTATTTTTCTTCCAATCATTTCATCGCAGCTCCGGCACGACCGCATAAAAGATCAGATCCTTATCGCTGTTATTGATCAGACTGTGAGCGTGTCCCTTTGGACAATAATGGCAGTCCCCGGCTTTTAAGATCTCTTCCACATTGTCATAGACAGCCTTGCCTTCACCTTCCACGATAAAGACTACTTCACAGTTAGCCTCATGGGTATGCAGTCCGATAAATGCACCGGGCTCTAACCGTCCCCGCATGATCTTTGTATCGCCATCATCATACATCTTCAGATTGGTATTTCCTTCTCCGCCTTTAAATTTTAGGTGCGCCTGTTCCGTAATCTTTTCAAATTCAATTTTCATGGCTAATTCTCCTTTTTTATAAAACTAGATCCCATACGGCATTTAATACCAGAGGCTTTAAGAAAAAGTGAATCAGAAACATAACCGCTAAAATAATGACCGGTTCATATATTCCGGACATTTTATTTGTTTCATATACCTTAGACGGCTTTTTCACAATCCTCTTCGCAGCTATTTTCCATAAATAATATCCCGCGGCTGTTCCTATCGTATTCGTAATCAGATCATCAACATCCGTCAACCGAAAGGTAAAGATCTGTAATATCTCTATCAATAATGACGCCACAAAGCCCGAAAAAATCGTTACTTTGAAAGAACGGTACTCCTTCCACACCGCAGGCAACAAAAATCCCATCGGCATAAATAAAATAATATTCAACACTGTATTTTTAAGGTATCCCACAGGCTCATTTACAATATCGATCAGCGGAATCCATTGAAAATGAAATTCTATTCTCAAAGAATCAAACGTAGGAATACCTGTCACGAAAAAGACGCCGATCAGATAAAATGCAAAAACCAACACCATAAGGAACTTGCTAAAACTGCGTTGCTTGAATACAAAAAATTGCAAAATAACAATTACCGGAATCACAAGGATCCATATCGGAAAACAATCTACCCCAATGATAAACAGCCGAACCATAAAATAACCACACCTTTCTCACTACCTGTAATTTTACGGCTTATTATATCAAAGGACATGATCACATACTATATGGTTTCAAAGATCATAAAAGATAATTAAAAAAATCTTAAATACCTCATCCCGACGGTATTCTGTTTTATCCATTCAATAAATTAATAATAAACTTTATTCAATATACACTTCATATCCCGCCTGATTCTCACTGGTGGACTGCCCGTGGCTTAAGACTACAGTACAGCCTGACGGATTGATCACACGCACCTCCGGAAAAGACATTACCGTATCATCCTTTGCAGTCGCCGTCACAGTCAGCTTCAGTCCGGTTGCTTCCTGCAAAGCATTAATATCCGTTGCCGCATAAGTAAAAAGTTCTCCGTCCTTTAACACTTCCCCGCCAAGAACTTCTCTGCCCGGCACTTCTCCCTCGGAAAATGTCAATGTTAGGACGGCAATATCCTTTCCGCTCATATTCGCAACATAAATACAGTTAGAATGTGTACCCAATCCCGAAAAAAGATCATTGGAAGAAATGGAACTAACCGCTTGGTCCACACTGGTTTCCGGATCATTAAGGGCGTCTTCTCCCATGGCATTGCCGGAAAGGTTACCTGAAATACTATCGGAGGACACGCCTGCCATATTTGCAGAAGCATCTGGCGAAACACTTCCCGAAAGATCGTCAACACCATTCTGTGACGGCGCGCCCGCCATATCCCCCGAGGTACTTCCCGTGAAATCTACAACAACACTGTCCGTATCTCCAAGCGCCATATTATCTGAAATCGTTTCACCTTCTTTCTTACCGCAGCCTACGGCAAACAGAAGAAGCATCATACCCAAAAAAATCTTACATCTTTTGTTTTTCATTTTTCCCCATTTCCGCGCTGCTTTCTGCGCAGCGCCTCTTTTTAGCATAATGGTGTCTTTTAGCATTTTCATTGATGATTACGAAATAATCGACAACCTTTATTCATTATATAGTATTGGATAAAATTTTACAAGAATAGCGGATAATCAGATTAGTTTTTGCGAGGAGAAAAATATGGTTGATATAAAGGATATTATTGGGGACTTTTGGGACTTTTTATTTCAAATGGGTAATGATGTGGCATTTTACATTTTATTTGGTATGATATTGCTGGCTCCGTTTATTTTGATTGTGTTAGATATCATCTTTTTGGTTCGGAAAAAGAAAAAACCTATCTTTGAAGTGATTGCATTTTCCATTGGATGCATTGAAATGGCGATAGCCTATACTTTTTGGGATCTGCCGGATTATCAGCAACCCTTGAACATCTATGGAATTGCGAACGCACATGAACCTTTTAGCAATGAGCACATGATTTCCATTATTCTATTTGCTCTGTGGGGATTTTTCAGCTATTTTCTTTTAAAATTTACCAGAAGGGCGCTGCCTCCCCTATTGGAGGTAATTCTGTTAGGAGGCATATATGTAGGATGTGGATTGAGCCTTGCGTGGATATTCCAGCTGCTTTGCGGGGCATGTCCGGAAGGAATAGAAATATATCTTGACAGTTTTGATATTATTGTCTGCCTTTGTCTGTGCGTTGTGCCCTTCTTTTATCTGATACATGCCATTCTTCTGATGGTCAGATTAGTAAAGGAAAAAGCCGGGAAGCAGGAAAGTATTCATTATGAAAATGCCACTTTACAAAAAATAAACTTATGGTTATTAAAGGGCACCAATCTGTTTTGGGCGGCAGTGGTTGCCCTGCTTCCCATATTGGGAATCCTGGTCATGCTCCTGTGCCTGTTTGGACAACAGCCAGATGCTATTATTCTGGCGTTCACGAAAACAAGCGACTGGGTTTTATCCAAAGAAATCGCACCTCCGCCGGTAGCCTATGATACGCACTATTTGTGCACTGTTTCCCTGCGCGGACATAGGAAGCTGGTAAAGCCCATCCGGTATGGAACCCGAAAAGGAGAAAAAATAGTGGTAAACAGACAACTTTGTGTAGCAAATGCTTTTGAACAGCTTATTATGGAAAAGACACCTCGCTTTCATAAGGCAGTCAGAACCTTTTACGATACCTATGGATATCCCATATCCAGACATATCAATCATGCATGGGCTGCAGATATCGTTTATCTAAGCATGAAGCCCTTAGAGTGGATCTTCCTTCTGGTGCTTTATCTGGTTGATGAAAAGCCGGAAGACCGTATCTGTAGTCAGTATCTTCCCAAGAAGCCAATGGCGAAAGCTATTTATTGAACAAAATTTTACACTGCAATCAAAAAAGCAACCGTCTTTATCCCCAGAAATCATATTTGTTCAGATGACTACTGGTTGTATTGCCATCAGGCAGATAACTGCCGGACAGATTTTCCAGATTTGCGCCGGCATTGTCCGCTATTCTGGAAGAAACATAGGAAATTCTGGTTGTCAGCTTGCTGTCTTTCCCAAAGACTTTTTCCAGTTGTTCTAATGACGCTCCCTTGAGCTTCTCCTGATCGATCTCCAGACTGCCGTCTTTCTTCATTGTGATTCCGATCTCTGCCAGAGCTTCCGTATGCTGGGCCGGAAGGTCTTTTAAGCTTTTCCTGTAAAATTCATTCAATGCACCGGAAGTATCCTTCATGCTTTCTAAAAGCTTATTATACTTTTCTACCAGCTCCTGCGCCTTTTTTGTAATCTCCGTAGTATCCCCGGATTCCTTGACCTTTTCCCAGATACTGTCTTTTCCTGATGCGGACAGCTTCTGTGCTATTGTATCAAGCTCTTCCGCCGCCTTTTCCTGTTTTTCATATTTTGTCTTTTCTGTTTTACTCAGTCCCTTATTTGCCATCAGCTTCTCTGCGACCATATTATTGCTGTTGCCGCCATTCACATAATCCAGCAGGCTGTGTCCATTTACCGGCATACCCGCCCTTCTTGCTGATTCATTTAACATCTGGTTAGTAACCCTCATATTTTTTGACCCCTTTCTATTTATTACTCACTTACAGGTAATTGCAAAATTCTTAACAGCAGAAAATTTATTGTGCAGCATTGACCCGATAACGATCTATATCACCCGTCCTATGTGACCGCAGCCTTATACGCCGCATAATCCTGCTTCACCTTCTGGTATCTTGACTTTGGCACTGAAATCTCTTTGCCTGTGGTAAGGCGGCATATATAGCTGCTGATACGCTCCACATACCGCATATTTACTAAAAAGCTCTGATGTACCCGGACGAAACCATAGGGAATCAGATCCTTCTCGATCTCGCCCAATTTCTTATAAAGACCATATTCCTCATTTGCCGTATAAAATACATTCTTATGCCGCTCTGTCTCAATATAGATGATCCGCTGAACCTCCAAGGCAATCGTTCCTTCCACAAAAGAATAGGTGATCTTCTCATTTTTCCGGTTCAACTTATCTATGATCTCATCCAGACATTCTGACAGCGTCGTTTCTAAGTTTTCCTTTGCCAAAAAACGGGCAGCGTCCACGCGATATCCCTCCAATGCATAATTCAGCAATGCCGTAACAATGACTATCGGAAGATCCTGATAGATATCTTTGATCTTCCTTACTGTCTGAAGACCGTCAACCTGATCCATATTAATGTCTATGAATATAATTGCAAAGTCGGAAAGCCTTCCCATATCCCGGCATAATTCCACGCCGGATGTATATTCTTCAACCGTAATACCGATTCCTTTTACCTGATCATACTGTTCTATCAGTTCCCGCACTTGCTGTCTATCCTTGACGCAGTCATCACACACAGCAACTAACATCTGTTATACCACCTTTCCCTCATATATTTTATCGGCAGACTTTTGATTTAATCCATGGGAATGTCACGAAATGACTATTTTTAACACTAAATGACTATCAAGTTACTATATGGCTTTAAAATATATCCGCCCTGAATGATGGCTGTCCTTATATATCAATGCATAAAAATAACAGCCGCAGGTATTTTTTAATTTTTCAACTTAAACTAAAATTGCGGATATCCGCAAAAATATTCTTTCATATAAAAAGTCATTTTTAAGTGAATTATTCTTGAAAAATAATCATTTCAAAATGATTTATTTTTAAGAAATAATCATTTTTGAGTGATTTTTATTGATAAAATATAATAATGGAGTTAAAATAATTAAAAAGATTTATTATTCATTGTTATGTTGAAGCGATTTTTAAAGAACATATATATGAAAGGATATAGCCGTAATATGGAAAGAAATATTATGCAGGAACTTATTGCCTGGAAAAATATGCAAAAAAACAGAATGCCGCTGTTGCTATATGGAGTACGACAGGTCGGGAAAACCTATATCCTTCGGGAATTTGGTGACAGGTATTATAAAAATACGGTTTATATCAACTTTGAAAGAATGAAAATAGTTGCCGGCTATTTTGATGGGGAACTAAATCCCGACCGGATAATCCGTTTGTTGGAAGAATATTTTGAGCAAAAGATAATTCCTGAGGAAACTCTGCTTATTTTTGATGAAATCCAGGAATGTGAGAGGGCGCTTACAGCTTTAAAATATTTTTGTGAGGAGACCCCGGAATACCATATTACGGCTGCCGGGAGTCTGCTTGGAGTTGCAATCAACAGAAAAAAGTATTCCTTTCCGGTAGGAAAAGTTATAATCAAAACACTATATCCCTTACGGTTTGATGAATTTTTAAATGCGCTGGGACAAAAGAATCTTGTAAGTCTGATTAAAGAGCATTTTGAGCAGATGATGGAAATGCCGGAGGAAATCCATCAAGAATTATTATACTGGTATGAACGGTATTTATATATTGGCGGAATGCCTGCTGCCGTTAATCAGTATATGGAAAGAGAATCTTTCATAAATGTGCCTGAGGTTCAAAATCTGATACTAAATGCATATATTGCAGATATGGCTAAGTATACATGCGATAGCGAAAGCACTAAGATTCGAAATGCTTTTTTATCAATACCGGCACAGCTTGCAAAAGAAAACAAAAAATTTTAATATAAGCTGATTAGAAAAGGAGCTACCGCCGGTTTGTTTGGCGACTCTATCGCATGGCTCGTCTTTGCAGGTGTAGTGCTTTCCTGTGACAGAAATGCAAGAGCTGAAATCCCGCTGGCAGCATTTAAGGATGTAGCAGCATTCAAATTATATATGTCCGATGTTGGATTGCTTTCCTCTTTTACCGGGATATTATGGGAAAATATTGCCAAAAACCAGTTATCTGATACGTACAGAGGAGCTTTGGCAGAAAATTACGTGGCACAAACATTAAAGGCATCCGGATATGAGCTTTATTACTGGACTTATGATTCTCCTGCAGCAGAAATTGATTTCCTGATTCAGAAAAACGGGGAAATAGTACCAATAGAAGTAAAATCAGGAAAAAATGTCAGCGCAAAGAGCCTGAAGCATTTTCAAAAATTGTATGAACCGAAAAAGGTAATCAGATTATCTGAAAAAAATTTCGGGACAGATGGAAATGTATTTGCGATTCCGCTGTATGCAGTTTTTTGTATATAGTATTTCATCTAAAGTTCAAGGCTATCTGTAATGCGGTTATTATACCAGATTTACTTGACTTTAAATGAGGGGTTAAACAATGCATAATAATAAGAGCAGGACATCTGGTTCTGCCAAATGCCCTGCTGATTTTCAGGATCGCTTGTTAATACCACTCACAAATAGACAAATCTATCCCCGCTTTAAGGAACACTTCCTGACAACTTTCAGGTGCGTTTATTTTTATCAATGAACTACAGTAATCAAATGCGTGTCCGCTCATTCCCGTAAGACCATTACCAAAAGTCACCTCTTCCAGAGCATCACAGTGGGCGAATGCAAAAGGTCCGATACTCTCCAAACTATCCGGCAGCGTTATGCTCGTTAAGCTTTTACAACCACCGCTGAATGCCTCCTCCCCGATGCTCTTTAAACCTTCCGGCAGCGTTATGCTCGTTAAGCTTTTACAGCCGTAGAACGTCCATTTCCCAATGCTCTCCAAACTATCCGGCAGCGTTATGCTTGTTAAGCTATCACAGCCGTAGAACGCACTCTCCCCGATGCTCTCCAAACTATCCGGCAGCGTTATGCTTGTTAAGCTATCACAGTTTTCGAACGCACTCTCCCCGATGCTCTTCAAACCTTCCGGCAGCGTTATGCTCGTTAAGCTTTTACAGTTTACGAACGCATTCTTCTCAATGCTCTCCAAGCTATTCGGCAGCGTTATGCTCGTTAAGTTTTCACAGTTTTGGAATGTACCTACCCATGTCATCTCGATGTATCCTAACCTGGTAATTCCCTCCTCAATCACTACATTGCTTACTCCGGCATTCATAGCATTACCGATGTCACTGCTCTTCACCGTTCCAGTACCGGAAAGATAGAGTGTATCGCCATCTAATCTGAGATGTATTTCATCCACAACTTCGGGTTCTTCTTCCTGTTCGGGTTCTAATTCCCCAACAGATTCTGCCCTCCCCGTTCCTTCAGCGTTCTCTATCTGTTCCAAAGACTCAATTGCATTTTCAATTTCTTCGTCACTCCATTCAATGTCTTCCGGCTGCCTGGTATCTTTTCCGCCACATGCAGTAAGGGCAAATATCAAAGTCAGCATCGTTAAAAGTACACTCATACCCTTTAATTTCTTTTTTGTTTTCTTTTTTGTTTTCTTTTTTGTTTTCTTTTTTGTTTTCATTTCTGTTTACTCCTCCTTTTATTTCAGAGCAAACCATCTTTATATGATATGGTTGTCTCTGTTGTTCCCATCGGTTCAGCCCTTGGGGAAAAGAACATCTCTCATCCCCGCAGACCAATCCGGTGAGGCAACAAAAGCGGCGCAGGATAATATTCCTACACCGCTAATCAACAACACACAAACGCCATTCTTTACTTGCTAATCACAATAAAAGAAAGTATAATGACGACAGGCGCAATATTTTTGCTGTGTGGGAGCCACATCTCCTGCATAGGGACGCGGGAGGTTGCCGCCTCCTGCGCCCTGCCTTTTTTTGTTATCTCACTAGTATTCTACAACACAATACAAGATATTGCAAGAAACTTTTAAATAGTACTGTATTTGCACTTCTCAAGAAATTCTTCCATATCCTTATCATTCCTGATCAGCATTACTTCCGTAAATTTTCCGGTGCGAAGTTCTTTAAAGCCCGCAACCTTCTCCCCGGTACAAATACTGCTTCTGATGACCATCTATTTGTTTTTTGTTTGCAGTTTCTATCATTTTCTCCGACACATATCAATGCATAAAAATAACAGCCGCAGGCATATTTCAGAACAATTCTACTCTTTCAAGAAGAAAATCAATTAGATTGCAATGGAATATCCCATCATTATCATAATAATTATGTGAAATGTCCATACGGATTACAACCTTCTTAAAAAAATCTTTGGTCAACAGAAGGGATGCCAATTCCGATGCCCCTTTCACCTCTGTGTCCATTCTGAATGCAGATTGAATGTATATCTTTTTATCCGCATCATTTACGACAAAATCAATCTCTTTCTGTAAATTTTGTTTTCCGGTTCTGTCGCTTACAACTCCGACATCCACGGAATAGCCTCTTTTGATTAGTTCATTGTAAACCATATTTTCCATAATATGACCCGGATCATACTGCCTGTAATTTAGTCTCGCATTGCGAAGACCGATGTCGGTATAATAATATTTATTGGGATACTTAAAATAAGTTTTTCCCTTCACATCGTACCGCCTGACCATATGAATCAGAAAAGAGTCAATAGTATGATCGACATAGTTTGCAATCAGCGTCGGATTGACCTTCTCATTTTTCATACTTGTCAGGGCATTGGCAATATTGGTCGGATTTGTCAATGAACTTATTTGAGATGCCAGAAAATCCAGAACGTCATTTAAGATATCCTCACGTTCAATTCCGTTCCTTTCCACGATATCTTTGATATAGAGTTCCTTATACAAAGAAGACAGATAATCTTTCTTATTCTTTTCATCCTCCATTGAAAGTATCCGCGGCATACCTCCATAAAGCATATAGCTATCTAAAGCACGGCGTTCATCCCCGCCAAGATAGGAATAATATTCTTTAAAAGACAGCGGATAAACATGGATCTGTGTTGCGCGTCCCCTAAATTCTGTTGCAATATCACTTGACAACCCCTTAGAATTGCTTCCTGTAACGTAAACATCAAGATTTCCGTATGCTTTCAGCTCATTCAACATATCGTAAATGGTAACTTCAATGCCTCCATTCTTCTCATCCATAACCTTTGCTGTCAGCTGAACTTCATCAATAAAAAGATAGTATTTTATATTTTTGTTTTTCTGCACCAATGATTCTATATATTCGCATAAAATAATTGGATTTCTGTATTTATAGAACCGTCTTTGATCAAGTACAATCTTGATGATCTGCTCATCCTGCACACCTTGATCCAAAAGATATTCATAAAATAAATCAAACAGTAAAACGGACTTTCCGCACCTTCGGATGCCCGTGATTACTTTAACCTCTCCATTCCACATAGAGCGGATCATTCGATTCAAATAAAAATCTCTTTTGATCATTTCCTATACCTCGTACTTACGTCGCAAAAGACGCAACTTTTCTGTATAGTATATTCGAAATTTTTAAAAATATCAAGAAATATACCAAAAATATCCTTTTTCTTTACCATTCCTTTTTAATCTCATCCACAGAAATATCATATTTCTCCAAAAATTCTTCCATATCCTTATCATTCCTGATCAACATTACTTCCGTAAATTTTCCGGTACGGATCTCTTTAAAACCCGCAACCCTCTCTCCATTACAAATGCTGCTTTTAATGACCGGTTTTTGCTCCTCTTTATTGTATGGTTCCTTTTTTATCTTCTTACGAAACATTTTTCCTCCAAATTTGCTCTTTGTCCCTTCCGCTTAAGTTGGTTTTCTGACCACACAATGCTGACGGAGTCCTTTTCTGGCCTCAAACAGCTCCAGCTTCATCCCACTGATCTCACAAAGACTTTGTATATCATCTCTTGAATAAACATGAACATCCCCTTTATGTAAGATCATGTTGACTATCGGAAGCTGGATATGGTTCATAAGCCACAACAATACTTTGTTGCACGGTGCCATTTCCCTTAAAATAAACCTGCCTCCCGGACGCAGAACCCGGTGCAGGCTCATAAAAAATTTTTCAGGATGGGGGTAATGATGAAAGCTCAGGGAACAGGTGACTACGTCAAAGCTGTTGTCTTCAAAAGGAAGATTTTCACAATCGCCTGCAACAAAGCGTATTCCATCTATATGCTTATTGTTTGCAGTTTCTATCATTTTCTCCGACAGATCCACTCCGGTGTAATTTCTATCCGGATAATCCCTTTTAAACATAGCAAGCATTGCCCCTGTGCCGCAGCCGGCATCCAGCAAGTCAGAAAACGGCTCTTTCGCCGCTTCCGCCAGTATCTCCGGATAGTCTTTACGGCATACATTATAAATGCTTATATCGTCATCATCAAATTTTGCCGCCGCCCGGTCAAATTCCTTTTGCGACAGTTTTTTGTATTCTTCACTTGTCATAACAAGTTCCTCCAAATCACTTTTCCGTATGCATAAACATCAATATTGCAGAAAATGCGGGTTAACTCCCCGCAACCCTCCCTTGCAGTATATCATATTATTTCTGTTTCAGCATCCCCAGTATCTCAGTGGCTGTTTTTTTGATTAGGTTCATTTTTTGCCTTTATCAATTCCAAAGTACGATGTAAACAGTTCAGTCTGCACCATTCGGACTCCGTAATTTCCTGCAATACTGCGTACAAAGCTTATCCGTACAGTTCTCGCATTTCAACGCTTCATTTGAATATTCCCAAAACCGCTCAGGATGCAAAAGCACACACAGTTCCCATACAATCCACACGACTATGGACATCAGAAAAAGGCTGCACGAAAAGAATCCTTTGACAAATAACTGCGGGCTGAACATCATCAAATGATCCCAGTTAAAAATACGGCAGGTCGTGCAGCAGCGGTTCTGCATGATGAGACGGAATGGACACCAGACCAGCACGCAGATCAAATCACATACGTAAAATACAACTGTGATCATTAATAGCAATGCATCGTCAATTACCTTATGCGTATACAGCACACCTAACACAATAATCAGTGCTGTCCATAAAACAAATACTTTATATGCAGATTTTGTTGTGGACACAATATACTGCTTGAGCCGCTGGACGTTCACTTTTTCCCGAATTGGACGAAACCGGAGTCGAAACAGCTTCTGCGAACCAAGCGGAATCCGATTCCTTACAGGAACAATCTGCAGCAACATATCAACCATCCAGATTGCCCATATAATATGAAATGGCGAAAAATGCTTGAAAAAATTCAAACCATTCATAATCTCAAATGATTCTCTGTCTGCTACATACATCATCCCGCAAAGACAGCATATCATGCAGCGCCCCACCAGCTTTATTATGTATAGTTTCCGTATACCAGAGGCAGGCTGCATCTTTTTATCTTTTCTATTTTTCATCTGTATTCCTATTCTGCCATTGCTTTAAATGACTGATTTACATTGTCCTTCGTTTATATTATACGCCTCCTGATACTTCTTGCACAATCAGATTTTATAAAAGATAATTCAAAAATCATGATTTTTAAAAGAAAAATTATCAATTAACACTACCCAACCTGACGGAATAATATATAAAAAAACAAATAAAAGAGATATCTATGAAGTTAATTACATCAACTGACGGAACAAAAATTGCCGTTTACGACTTTCATCCGCATGGAAAGCAGACGGTTTTCCTCATTCACGGATGGCCGCTGTCCCATCAAATCTTTGAGTATCAGATCAATCTGCTTACCGACTGTGGATATCGTGTAGTAGCGGTGGATTTGAGAGGTTTCGGCAAATCAGATACGCCTGTAAACGGATATTCCTATGCCCAAATGTCCGCCGATATTTATCAGGTAGTTCGACATCTTTGTCTTAAAAATTTTATTTTGGTGGGCTTTTCAATGGGCGGGGCAATTGCTTTAAGATATATGAATTGTTTCAATGGAGCCGGCGTGTGCAAACTGATCCTGCTTTCTGCCGCCGCACCATGTTTTACACAGCACCCCGGCTTCCCATACGGAAAAACGCCGCAGGAAGTCGATGACCTGATAAGCCTTGCGGAAACCGACAGACCACAGCTATGCCAAAACTTCAGTAAGCAGCTTTTTGCACAACAACATTCCAGCGCAGTAGTTGACTGGTTCAAGGACATCGCTTTGTCCGCGTCAGGAATCGGAACAATTAAAAGCGCTGTTGCCCTGCGTGATGAAGACAGCCGGAAAGATCTCAGATGTGTCCACGTTCCCACATACATTATCCATGGCGACAAAGATCTCATTGTTTCCAGCGAGCTTGCCGAATTACAACACAAAGGCATCCCTGGTTCAAAGCTGATAACCTTACCTGACAGCGGTCACGGAATCATTTATGATCAGCTTGATAAATTCAATAAAATATTTATGGAGTCCATTACCGATTAATAAAATACCCTGTTACAGAGCCATATTCTACTCTGTAACAGGGTATCATCTTTTATTTTACTTACGTCAAACAACTTTTCTTTAAAGCATATTCACAATTGCGATCAGCCCGAACATCCCCATTCCAAGGCTTGGCAGGATAATCCCCGGAAGGTCATAAAACCATTTCGGCTTTATCTTTCTGAGTCCCACACCCACCAGCAGAAATACGAAAGGGTTGAGCAGCACAAACCACTTCGGCACATCCAGAAAGCCTTTTAAGATTGCCGCCACCACACATATCGCTGCTACAAGCATAAATAAATACCCAATCAAAAATGGAGGAATGACGGCTTTATAGTACGCCTCCAAGGATCCCTCATTGTTCCGGCTTTTCATATTCTTCGGATACAAGTTTCCGTGTTTGATTCATGCTTGATCTCCTTAACCTTCCATCATTCCGGCACACTGTTTCAGGTACTCCGTTATAGGAAGATGCTGCGGGCAAGCACGTTCGCATTGTTTACAGTTAATGCAGTCCGAAGCACGGTGTCCCTCCGCTGCAGCATTTTGATAGCTTTGAAGCGCCTCTGTCATCTGACCGTTTCCAAGCTGCTTATTCACTGCGGAGAAAATATCCGGAATTTTAATTTGTTTCGGGCAGCCGTCAGTGCAGTAGTGGCATGCTGTACAGGGGATTGTGGAGGAATTGCCCATAATTCGCTGCACCTGCTGAATGATTTTTTGTTCTTCTTCATTTAATGGTTGGAAATTCTTCATGTAAGAGAGGTTATCCTCCATCTGCTCTATATTTGACATACCGGACAGTACCGTAATGATTCCGTCTAATGATGCTACAAAACGGATCGCCCATGAAGCATAAGACATATCCGGGTGGTAATCTTTGAACAGCTTCTTCACCTCTACCGAAGGATTGGCAAGCGTACCTCCTTTTACCGGCTCCATAACAACAATGGATTTACCGTGTTTTCGCGCCACCTCATAGTTGGCTCTGGAAGTCACGGATGGATTTTCCCAATCCGCATAGTTAATTTGAAGCTGAATGAAATCCACCTCCGGGTGTTTTGTGAGAATCCTGTCAAGAAGTTCCGGTCCGGCATGATAAGAGAATCCAAAGTACTTAATCAGCCCCTCCGCCTTACGCTCTTTCACAAAATCCCAAAGATGATACTTATCATACTTGGTATAATTGTTCTCCATAAAGGCGTGAAGCAGGTAATAGTCGAAATATCCTGCACCTGTCCGTTCAAGACTGGTATAAAACTGCTGTTTCGCTGCTTTTTCATTCGGAGCCATCATGAATGCGTTAAGTTTCGTTGCCAACGTGTATGATTCCCTCGGATAACGGTCAACCAACGCTTTCTTGATATCCTTTTCTGAGGTGCCATAGACAAAAGCGGTATCAAAGTAGGTAAAACCGGCTTCCATAAACAAATCTACCATCTTCTTGACCTGTTCAATATCCGTACCCAACTTCTTTTGGGGCAGACGCATCAATCCGAATCCCAACTTTGGTGTTTCTTTTCCAAAATAATCAGACATTGTTTTCCTCCCTCTTTCTTAATTTTCTAATTGTTTAATAACCCTTGTTTCCGCTTCTGAGGGTGAAGTTTATGATCGGATTACCTGCAGCGGAAGTTATGGAGTTATCCAAAAAGATCTCATGGAACAGACTATGAATGACCGTTGGTACGAATCACGTTGGTTTCAAGCTTTTGATGAATATACACAGAGAATCATCCTCCAGTATGTACAGGTTTCAACCGTTGGTATCTACCGTCAATGGGTCATGGATGAGAAGAAAATGCCCTTGGAGGAATTGATACAGCTTTCTTCCAAACTTATCAATCAGGGGATCAAGAATCTACGATAGGCACAGCTCAGTCATCATCATTATTGTATTTTTTCAATGTTCTCCGCCCCTTCTGTAGCTTTTCCAAGAAGATATAGTCCTGAATATGGACCACATTCAGAGTAATACATTACTACATTTCCCCAAGGCGAGAAATATGCAAGCGACCCGAACGGACCATGCCCTTCAACGACATCAGATGTATCAAGACCTTCTTCGGGATAAAAAATTTTCTCATTTGTACTGTAATCATTTACTTCAACTTCCAATGGAAGTTGATTATATAAACTTTTTGCCGCAGAGCTGTTATTTAAGGTAAAGATTACTTCGTGACTATCATCGGTTAGTTTAATTTCCATAACTTCTTTTAACTGTGTGTTCTTTATTATTGCTTCCCTTTCGTCATTGCTATCATCTAGATCCTGCATTATAATTTCTCCTGTTTTCTCTTCATTCTCTTCCGTGTTTTTCAAAGTCCAATTGACCTGTAGTCCAATTACATCTGTATATTTCTTTTCATTTTCATTGTTCTGTCTTTGTAAAAATTTGACCACAAATATTACTGCCAATAAAACTAAAATGACCACTAAACATACAGTAATTGCTTTTTCACATATAACGTCCCTATCCATTTATATTTTGGTTATTTGTCAAAATTTTCTAACGAATTCGTCTATATATTCTATACTGACGTACAGCTTTCCAATGCATAGACTATGAAACAATTTGCGATTACCAGACCTCAAACTCCGTCCCAGCATCTGCAAATGGTCCCGGCAAAGTATTCATACCACGATGTGTGCCATGATAATCACGATCAAAAACAATTACAGTTCCATCGGGATTCTCAAACCTTTCTTCGGGTTCAAACGCAACGCCTAAAGTCTCACTAGTAATAACACTATCACTAAAACCTTCCAGAAGATCATACACGTTGGTATTCAACACAAGTTTACCATCTTTTTCATCTAATTCTATTACTACATCAATATCACTATTTATAAACCCATTCTTCTCATGCTTGCTAACAGATGCACCATTAAAATATGCATTTCCTTCTACCCACACTGGCAGATGTCCATAATGATATTGCGCCAGCTCGTTCATTTCCGGTTCTTGATCCATCTTAAAATTTGAAATCCACTCATCATAAGCAGGAAAAATGTCGAACGGCTTTGTTCCAACAATTTGATAATCTGCAGAATCCGGATTAATAGACGGATCAATAACAGGATACTTTTGTACAATGATATTATTATATATTCTATCATCTCCGTGAAGAATGGTCATAAAACCAGCTACTTCTGTGCGATGACGGATATGATAAGGCGTATAACGGGGTTCTCTTTGCCCATTGACTACAGAGTCTACACCAGAATTAATCAGGCCAAAAGTTCCACATATAAAATTGTGTACCACAGCCAATCCTTCACTAGGCATGATCAGCGACGCTTTGGACAGCATGATATTATTATCAATCAGTGTTGGACCATGGCCTACTTCAATAAAAATATCATCCGAGAACATAGCACCCAATGCCAACTCTACACCATCCGGCCTTTGGTTACCATAAAACAGATTCTGCGTGATTCGTGCACCCTGAGCCTCCCAGTCGAGCCATACACCCATAATACAATTGTGAATATGGTTTCGGCGGATGATAACGTCAATCGCTGCATGCAGCTTGATACCCGCCGTTTCTGCACCTCCCAGTTGTTGTGAATTGCAAATATGGTGAATATGGCAGTCTTCTATGACGGAAAACACTCCACCCATACGACCTACGATGCCCGTCTGCTCACAATGATGAATATGGCAACGACGAATGATATGACTACCGACCGTCTCTTTTGTCCACCCATGGTACTGCCCCCGACAAACTGCATCACGTTCCATCTGAGTAGGAGATTTTACATGTCTGGTATAGAAGTACATATCATTTTCCGGATCGCAGTATTTCCCTAAACTAATACCGCAGCATTTGCTTCCCCAAATCGCACAGTCCTCTATAATCCACCCCTTGGCCCAATGAGGACCAATCAGGCCATCCTGATAAGCTGCAGGGGGAGCCCAAGTGGTTGCTCCTTTATTGATATCGAAACCGGCTACAGTGATATAGTCAATACCGTTCTCATCAGGCATAAAACAATTACGTCGAACCAGAATTTCTACTTTTTCTTTGTTAGGATCAAGTTCATGAAAATTAGCATACAGCACTGTCTCGTCGCCATCCTGTTCCGTATACCACTTCCAAGTGGATTCTTCCGCATTCCAAGCGAAAGGGTCTGCTTTTGCAGCAATACACTCATCTAATGTCACGGTCTCGTACATCATTCTATCATTGAGGAATACCGCACCGGTATGACGTACGGTAGGTGCGAAATACCAGTCACCGCAGACCATTGTTGTATAGGGATTATAATCCCCGAATATGCTATTTTTAACACGGTTTACCCACACGCTTCCCTCGCAGCGTGTCCATCCGTTCAGGATTTCTGCTCCGGTAATAATTGCGCCCAGCGGCTTTTCCGAACGATATACAATACGTGCGTTCTCATTTCCACTATTGCGAGGTGTTACTTTCTCCCGGTAAATACCAGGTGCCACGAGAATTTCATCTCCAGGTACAGCCACTTGAGCGGCATCATTGATATATCTGAACGGCATCGTTCTAGAACCATTCCCATCTCTGGAAGCATTAACATTAACATACAAAAGCATTCTTTTACCTCCTAATCCATGAATATAATTACTGATTGAAGTGAACCCCTTTTGTTAGACAAAATCAAAGTCTAATGAAAGGGGTGATTTCTATGTCTTGTTACTATCCTTACCAATAGAGTATCCTATTCCAAAGAAATACTACCACAGTACGACAAGAAATTCAATTTGATTTTCCTCTCCACGAAAACTTCCTAACGTCAAAACGACAGCAATATAAATACTAAAAGGAATAGATCAGATCGTGCAGTACCACTTCTTCCGCCCTGCTCCTGATACTGTTCATCTTCTGAAGCCATCAGAGCTGATTGATTCATTGTTTTCTATGCAATAATACTGTTTCCGATACACCTTTGGTGTTGTACCTGTGATCTGCTTGAATATACTAATAAAAGCGCTTTGTGATGAAAAACCAAGAGCAACTGAAATTTTCAGATAGGATAAATCAGAATATTTTAGCAAATTTTGCGCTGTATCTATTTTCGCTTCTTTTACAAACTGCTTTAATGAAGTGCCTGTTTCCTTTAAAAATAATCTTGAAAGATATGTTGGATTCAGACCTGTCACCTTTGCAAGTGCTTTAACAGATAAGTCACCACCCAGATTTTCATAGATATAGTCAATGCATTTTCTGATATGGAGCGAAATAACAGCTTCCTTTCTGATCTCACACATTCTTTCTGCAAAGTCAAGACACATTTCTTTGTATAGCTTACAAATCAAATCAGGTCTCTTACATTGATCAGCCTTCCGGATATATATATCGGATAACGTATAGGACTCATCATGTCCCATCCCGGATTTCATACAGGCTCTTGCAATTGCCGAAGCCGCAAGCACAAAATGGTACATCGTATTTCTGGATGTATCATCAGATAAAATCCGCATATCAGAATGTAACAGCATATCGCCGCTTTCGAGTTTTAGTCTGACAGCATCAACATTTCCATTCTGTATTTCTGTATACTGTGCAGGTTCGTCATGATAAGACGGCATGTGATTTCCGTCCATATTTTGTGTGTACAGGCAAGCATTCAGTTCCTGTCTTGCTTTCATGAAATCATCTCCCTCAATTAAATCATATCACATTTCAGATATAAAAGCGAGTTTTTTGATATAAAATTCAGAAAGAATCCATCATATTTATAATGGAGGTGCGCTGATATGGAAAAAACATATGATCTGACAGAGGGAAAGGTTGTAAACAGGCTACTTGGTTTCTTCTTTCCTATGCTGCTGGCAAATCTTTTGCAGCAAGTATATTCTTTTGCAGATTCAGTGATTGTGGATAAAGGTCTGGGTGATGATGCACTTGGTGCTGTTGGAAATTTATCTTCACTGACACTGCTGATTATTGGCTTTTCTATGGGATTGACAAATGGGTTTTCTGTTATAATTGCCCAGAAGCATGGAGCAAAACAGCAAGTTGCACTGCGCAGGGCGATTGCCTTGTCGGTCAAATTATCTGTGATCTTGACAGTGATTCTGACAATTGCCGGATGTCTGGTTTTGAAACCGATTTTGCTTATGATGCAGACAGACCCACTGATTTTGGGAGACAGTTTGCTATATGGGTACATCATTTTCGGAGGGCTGGTTACAACAATTGCATACAATCTCTGCTCCGGTATACTGCGCTCACTTGGTGATAGCAGAACGCCCTTTGTTGCAATTATGATTTCCTCTGCAATCAATATTGCTCTGGATTGTATTCTGATATTTTTCCTGCATACAGGTGTAGAGGGTGCAGCGATTGCAACGATATTTTCTCAGGCATTGTCGGCGTTTATTTGCTTTCTGAAAATCAGAAAAATGCCCATGCTTTTTCTGCGACCAGAGGATTATCAGACAGATGTCCCTATGTATCTTGAACTTCTGAAAAATGGTATTCCGATAGCTTGCATGAACTCTGTGACAGCAGTCGGATGTATGGTCGTGCAGGGCTATGTTAATGGCGTAAGCGTTGCTTACACCTCTGCATATTCTGCATGCAGTAAATATCTGAACCTGTTTATGCTGCCTTCTATTACTGCAGGATTGTCTGTTTCTGCATTTGTCAGCCAAAATTATGGTGCAGGGAAAACAGACAGAATCAGGGAGGGCGTTCGTGTCTGTTTAGGGATTGCTGTGGTGTCCTATTTCCTACTTGGCTCGGCAATGTGCTTTATACCGGAAACGCTTGCGAGACTTCTGCTAAACGAAGCAGAGACAGTCATGTTTGCTGTACAATACCTTAAAATCTGCGGAGTAATGTTGTTTTTGGTAAACTTCCTGTTTATCTTCCGGAACAGCGTGCAGGGAATGGGCTATCCGTTTATCCCGATGTGTTCGGGAATTATGGAAATGGTCCTGCGAATCCCGGTTATTATGTTCTTTCTGTCAAGGATCGGGTTTCAGGCAACAGCTTATGCGGAAACGATTGCATGGTTAGGAGCATTGGCGATGAATGCTGCTGCTTATGCCATACTCATCAGAAAAAAGGGTAAGGAGGTGCGTTTATAAAACGGCTAAAACTATAATGATTTGTTTTTCATTGTTTGAGAAAGGAGGAGGATTGTAAGTTCTGAGCGCTATATCAGGGGGTTATTTCAGTGCTACGGAATTAAGCTGGAGCAGGTTGTCAATGCAGAAAGACATATACGTGAGGTAGAGGCAAATAAGACAGAGAGTATGCCTTCCAAGTATCCAAGCAAGTATCGCATTGATCTGCATATAGACGATGATGCTGCGATCGCACAAAATGGAAAGAATGACGGATTTCATGTTTTCATAGTCAGAGTGCAAGATGACGAATGGACTGAAAAGGTCAAAAAGGAGATTGAACGAATCAAAAAGATGCTCCCAAAGTGATAAACAGAAATCTGCCGGCACATTCTGTTCTATATTTTCCGATAAGGTATTTGGCTGTTCTTCCGGCTGGTCTGCAGTTTGATCTTTTGTATGATTTTCAATTACTTCCGTACCAGATGTTTGGTTTTCTGCTTCGCCCTAATTTCTACCTGCCGAACAGCCTGTTATAAGTAAGAGTAACACAAATACTAAAAATACTTTAATTTTCTTTTTATCTATTGTTATCATGTTATTTCTCCTTATCACAAAACTCTAATCTAAAGAAATAGTTCTTGTTCTTCTTTCTTTATCAATCTTTAATCCAAATATGCCCCGCTGTAAAACTCCTCCCTGGTTACAATAATGATACCAAAATCAATATATATCGTTTTCCCTATGGAAATCTTATTCTTCGGTTTTATTTAAATATATATTCTGCTATTGCCGCTGCTTCTTACAATTGATTTTTCTTGCTCAATCTGTATTTTAATTATATTTTTATTGCAATGAAAAAGCAATATGGAATACCTAAGAAAGGAAGCACCAAAACTTTCCGGTTTCAATGCTTCCTTCAACATTGGTGAGGTGACTCGATCACCCGATCTTCATTTTTACAGTATTGTCACTTCTTTTTAATCGGGAAATACACCTCTGTCTCCCAATCTTCCGGAGAGGGAGAGTTAAACTGTGTCTTGATATAAAGTTCAAAAGGAGCGCCGGCATATTCGTAGCCATTTTCAATGATCCAGGATACTATGGCACCATAGGCTTCCGAAAGAGTGGAATATCCCCCTCTATGAACCGTCATTGCGCACTCCTGCGGCTCCAAAATGATATCCGCCTTTTCCTTTTCCTTAATCTCAATGAACACTTCCACATCGGATGATTCATGATTGAATTCCTCATCGAAGTATCTCGCACCATTCAAACCGGTAGGAGTAACCTGCTCTTTGGGTACACGCTCAAACAACATCCCATAGTACTTTCCAAATTCATCCACTCCCATCATAGCGCGATTCGCCAGCACATTCATAGCCGGAGAGTTTTTAACCTCAATAGTATAGCTTTTCTGATAAGTCATAATGTCACCTGTCCTTTCAAATACAGAAATGTGTGTCTGAAGCTCATTCAGGATTATTGCCCTTTCCTGTTGCTCATGCTTCAGCTTTTCCTTCTGCTGCCGCAGCCTTGCTGATATCACTCTGTTGTCCGAAAGAGAAATGATATGTTGAATTTCTTCCAGCGAAAAACCATACCGCTTCAGCCGTTGGATATAATTCATGGTATCGATCTGTTCTGTCCGATAATATCGATATCCGGTAAAGCGGTCCACCTCAGCCGGCATCAATAATCCAAGTTTGTCATAATGATGAAGTGTTTTAACACTCACCTGACAGACTTTGGAAAATTCTCCAATCTGCAACATTATCATTTACCCCTTTCGTCTTGATAGATTCGAATCTACAGGTAATATACACCCTGACCTTACAGGAGTGTCA
Organism: Lachnospiraceae bacterium UBA7481; assembly: GCA_002478505.1. Taxonomy (GTDB): domain Bacteria; phylum Bacillota; class Clostridia; order Lachnospirales; family Lachnospiraceae; genus NK4A136. Next base: position 8,006 of record DLOP01000096.1, on the reverse strand, counting down.
ACACTTTTTTACTTTAATAAAAAGAAGCATCAAAACCTCTGGTTTCAATGCTTCCTTCAACGTTGGTGAGGTGACTCGAACACCCGATCTTCCGCTTAGGAGGCGGCTGCACTATCCACTGTGCTACACCAACTGACATTTCTAACGGATGTATCCGTTTTCCTAACACATCATACCAGACATTCCTTTGATTTGCAAGTCATCTTCCTTTTTTTCTAAAATACGCTTTAGTGCCTTTTCCGTGTAAGCGTTTGATTACCATAAAATCAATAATAATTCATTAAATAAAGGAAAGTCCAAATATTTAAAAAACATTAATAAAGTACATAAAACAAATTGACAATATTAATATTAAAATATATACTTTGAATATGATCTTTTATATTAATTTTTTATGTATTAGTATTTAAAAATTAATGTATTTACGTCATTTATACATAATTATTTAAAAGGATCAAATAAATTATAAAGGAGATAATCAACATGAAGTCATTTACTCCGGAAAAACCGGAAGATATTAAGAATCTTATTGACAATGCTTTTGATAAGGAATTTTGGAAAGATCACCTACAAATTGACTTGATGAAATTTTGGGACAGACCTGAAGCATATGAATTGGACGACGGTCTTTTCCCTACTTACAGGACGAACACAGGTGAAAAACTGCCGAAGGATAAAAATCAATGGCCGGAAGAATTTACGGCTGCGGCAGCAGATCCGAATATGTCAGGACTGATCAAGACAGATTATAATTTTGTACGCGCACACTCCCGCCAGACTTACGCCTACGGAATTGCCTTTCATATGACGGGTAAGAAACATTATCTCGAACTTTGTCGTAAAGGCGCGCTTGCTCTTGTTGACGCTATTGATGGAAATTACGGAATGTTTGTGACGAAGGATAAAGCTACAGGACATTGGGATTCGAAGCGCAACCTCCGCACAAGTCAGGATCTGGCCTATGGCATCACCGGATTGGGAATGTACTATTTTCTTACCCATGATGTGGGGATCATGCACAGGATCATCCAGATCAAGGATTACATTTTCAACAATTATATGGATGACGACAAAGGCTATCTGACATGGCTACCAAAACGTGAAAAAAACTCCGAAATTCAGATTGTCGCGCAACTCGACCAGCTTTACGCATATATGCTGATGATTACGCCAAGCCTGCCCGAACCGTATAGAAGCGTTTGGAAAAAAGACATGAAGAAAATTGCTGATATTCTTATTACGCAGTTTTACAGTGAAAAATATAAATTTTTCTGGGGTACTGCCGATACGTCCAACCATATGGCTCTGGGTACGGATCACACCGATTTTGGACATTCTGTAAAAACCTTCTGGGTAATATTAAAAATAGGAGAAATGCTGGGAGATCCGTTCTATATTGATTTTGCACGTCCGAAAATTGAAAAAATCCTTAATGATGCCTATATTGAAGAGACAGGCTCCTGGGCAAGGCGCATTAACGCCGATGGAACTCTTGATACCGATAAAGAGTGGTGGATTCTTGCAGAGCTTGATCAGGCGGCGGAAATTCTGTCAATACACGATCCGTCCTATTATCAATATCTTAACAATACTCATAAATACTGGCGGGATATCATGACAGACCATAAGCATGGCGAGATATGGCATATGGTAAGCGGTAAGGACAACAAGCCTGTGATCAGCTTCCCCAAAGTACATAATTGGAAAACTTCATTGCACAGCTTTGAACACGCGCTGTTCAGTTACATGACTGCTGCCCGCGTGAAAAATGAACTCTGCCCTCTTTACTACGCTTTGCCTGAATGGGAAGAGGCATCGCAGCACACAGTTTCCCCCTATATGTTCTTTGGCAATGTGGAAAAACGTAATCAGGGTGAAGTCCTTGAAAATATGCCGGATGGAAACAGGATTTGGAAAGTTAAATTTAATGGAATTCATTAAAATAGCATTACGGTTTACTCCCTTTGATAAAACCGGCAGCATTGAAATATTCAAGGCTGCCGGTTTTTAATAAAAATTAGACATTAATCCTGTCCTCTCCACTCCAAAACCGCAGATATTTTTTTCTTTTCTCCTTGTCTGGGATCATCTCCCGATACAGCCCTTCCAGAATCTCTTTAATCTCCGCATTTGACGGCATCGCCTGAACCGTTGATACACCGACTGACCCGGCATTCTCCCCTGTCGTGCCATTTCCACACAAAAGAATAAAATTGATATAATGCGCGCCATAGACCATACTCTCCACACCGGTATCCACAGCTCCATTACGCCGGTAAAAACACAGCCTTCTTTCCGCCATCCGCTCATCCGGCGCATCCCCGGGATGCTCGCTTTCAATCATCAGTGTCCTGTCCCGGTAATGTTCTGCCAGCGCGGATAATACACCACCGCCATAACCCCGGTTTCTTGCTTTCGGAAATATCCCAAGATAATCAAGCAATCCGTAGGGACTTTCCTTTACCAGCAGAACAAGTGCATATCCGACCTGCTCATTACCATCGTTGACAGACAGGCTTTCATACACACCCCGTTCCATCATTTCTATTATATTTTCCAACGGTTTTAATTCCTGTACCGGAAAATCATACCTCATTCTGGACTCATAGATTTGGGTAATTTCCTTGGTATTCATTGGTTTTAAAAATATTTCCGCCATTTACTCCGTTCTCCTTTTTATACGAATCCTCCATGTCAGAGCCGTTTTTATCTTATAATATTCTTCTAAGCAGGTCATTGATTCTGTCAAGACCGTTTTCCGACATTCCGGAAAAATTGATGACAAGCGTATGTGTATCGGGCGCTTTGTCCTCCATATAACATTCTGACAGCATCAACACCCGGTATCCTCCCTCCATGGCTTTTTTTGTAATCTCCTCATCGGTAAGGCAAGTGTCAACCGTCAAAAGAAAATGCAGCCCCGCCTCTTCCTCCGCAATCCGCACCCGCGAAGCATACGGTCCGTTCCTAACGGTTTCCAGCAGCCGCTTTTGAAGATTCTTATAATAGGTGCGCATACGGTTGATATGCCGTTCGTAATATCCGCCGGCAATAAACTCCGCCAGGGTAAGCTGCTCAAAGGTAGACACGGTGCAGGCATAAAACCCCAGCTTCTCATGAAACCGTACCGCCAGATGCGGCGGTAATACCATATAACTGATACGGATCGTAGCGGTAAGGCTCTTGGAAAATGTATTCATATAAATGACCTTTTCCTGTACGTCAATACTCTGCAGCATTGGAATGGACTTCCCCACCATACGGAACTCCGAATCAAAATCATCTTCTATGATATACCGCCGCTCAGAACCCGCCGCCCAGCTTAATAGTTCATAACGTCTTCCGATAGGCGTAACGATTCCCGTAGGAAAATGATGTGCCGGTGCAATATGAAGCACATCCGTATCCGATGCCCGCAGCCGCTCCATATGGATTCCTTTCCCATCCATGGGAATCGCACGACAAGCCACATGATTGCTTCCATAGATCCGGTAAAGCTTTTTATATCCCGGATCTTCCACCGCATAAACCTTATCATATCCCAGAAGCTGTATCAGCAGACTGTAAAGATATTCCGTTCCGGCTCCGATAATGATACGGGACGGATCTACCTTCATTCCACGAAAATCCGCCAAGTGCTGGCATATAGCCAAACGTAATGCATAAACGCCGTTGGCGGGAGAAGGCGTCATCAACGCGTACTTATCACGCGCCATGATCTCCCTGTTTAATTTTGTCCAAACGGAAAAAGGAAAGCTATCCGGATGGTTCCGGCTGCTGGAAAAATCCACAACGGGAACCGGATCCGCCGTCTCTTCCGATACGGACTCTTTCCCATCGCCCGGTAAAATTCTATCCGGCAGCTTCTCCACAAAAAATCCTTTTTGCGGAACGGAATAAATATATCCCTCCGCCATTAGCTGCGCATAAGCATTTTCCACAGTAATAACGCTGACCCCCAGATTTTCCGCAAAGCTCCTTTTGGAAGGCAGCCTTTCCCCTTCCTTTAAATGTTCCGTTATAATATCCTTTTTTATGCATTCATATAAATAATGATACAGCGTATCCGACCCGATCTCTGCAAATGAATAGGTAAGCATATCGTCTTATCCTTTCTTTTGGCGTTCTCTGCCTTTTTATATTCAAACTTATTTTATATCATTTATATTATCTTTTTTATTACAATCTTATTTCTAACTGACCTTATTATTTATTATTAAATTGAGTATATCAATGGGTTCAGTCTAGCCTTATAATATACCGAAATAAGCATAAAATCAATATTGGACAAAAAATAAAAAAGGAAGGAATGATCATAATGTATCATAGAATTTTAACTGTGCAGGATATTTCCTGTGTCGGACAGTGCTCCTTAACTGTTGCGCTTCCCATCTTATCCGCCTGCGGCCTGGAAACTGCCATTCTTCCCTCCGCAGTGTTGTCAACACATACTATGTTTCACGATTTTACCTTTCGGGATCTGACAGAAGATATGCCGGAAATTTTAAAACATTGGGAAAAAAAGAAATTTACATTTGATGCAATCTATACGGGGTATCTTGGAAGCAGCCGCCAGATCGAGTACGTCAAAAATATCTTTCACTCCGTTGCCTCTAAGGACTGCAGCCTGATCGTCGATCCCGCCATGGCGGACAATGGCAAGCTCTATCCGGGATTTGACGAAGCGTTTGCCGCAGAAATGGCTGGTCTTTGCAAAGAAGCAGATTATATTCTGCCCAATCTGACAGAAAGCTGCTTTATGACAAATACAGAATATAAGGAAACTTATGATGAACCGTACATTGACCATGTGCTGGATCAACTTAGAAAACTAACGGCTGCTACCATCATCCTGACCGGCGTTTCTTATTCTGCTGACACCACCGGCGTCATCGTTGCCACTAAGGACACAAAAGAATACTATAAACACCATAAGTCACCGCACAGCAGCCACGGTACGGGCGACGTCTATTCCTCCGCATTTACAGGCGCTTTCATGAAGGGGCACACCCCCTATGAAGCAGCTAAGATTGCAGCTGACTATACGTTAGCATGTATAGAATATACGGCGGAAGACCCCGATCACTGGTATGGAGTAAAGTTTGAGCCGCTGTTAGGCGACCTGCTGCGTTCCCTATAAGAAACTTCCCTAATAGAAGACGCCTTGTTTTTCCTAAATATATTAAAACTCCCAATATAAGACCACCATATATCTTTTATTGGGAGTAATACTTTTTTATTCTTTTATTATTCTTACGTTTTTCACAGCTTCTCTTTTGACTATATCATGCCGCCTAATCTTCAAATACCTGCCTTACGGCTTTCTCCGCTTCTTCTTTTGTTAAAGTAAATTCCTTCATAATTTCTTCCATGATCTCGGTATCAGAATACTGCTTCGACAATTTAGCAATCCTTCTGGTAACTGCCAATTCTTTCTGCGCCTGTTCCCAACCCTCTTTTCTGCCTTCTTCTCTACCTTCTTCTAAACCCTCACGTCTTGCTTCCTCACGCGCTTTTCTCTTCTCTGCCTGAAAATCAAATGTCACATCCTCAAATAATCTTCCCATCTTCCGCTCCTTAATCTTTGACACTGCAGTTTCCGTCTCATCCTCTTCCAGATTCATGCTGTAGAGCAGGGCGCGCAGCAGCTTCTCCATAATGTCCAGAAGGTATTCCGGCGTATCCTTCAGGATACTTTCCACCTGCTCATCCGGAAGGCTTATAAACGCCTCCATGTCTTCCACACACCTAATCTTGTTGATTAGCATCGCAAGCGATATCTCGTCGCCTTTTGCCAACAGTTCTTCATTGCTGTAATCATGAAGCCCTACCATCTGATACTTAAAATGCGGCAGATATTCCCCTAACAGTTCCCTACATAATATCCGGTCCGCCAGATCCATGGGGGCCGTCCACTTTCCCCTTCCCTCATAATATACGATCGGAAGGATCGGCGGATATCTAAAATCCTTTCTGGCGCTAATATGAGGATACTTTTTCTCCATCTCTTTCTCATAATCTTCCCAGATATGGATCATATACCGGAGTATCTGCATGGCTACATTATACTCTACTTTTGTCTTATGTTCAACCAAGGAAACAATATAAAGCGGCAATTCAAGCGGATTATCGCCTTCTTCCTGACGTACATATCTGGCAATATTCACCTTCTTTACGGTATCACTGTCCCGCTCCGTACTGTAAAGCGGCACATAACGCTCAGATACGTCCTCAATATCCTCCGGCTGGATGTGCCGCAGGATTTCCATATCCGCATAATCCCTTAAAAACTGCGAACAGAGAATGTTATTGCCAAAGATCAGCTTGCTGCTACTGTCCCTAAGCTTTGGATTGTTGATAAGTGTCGGTTTTTCTTTTGCCATAGAATCTCCTTTCGTTTTCTGACGCTAACCGCTGGCAGTTTTGGCTGCACAGCGTCTGTACCGGCAGGAATCCTTCTTGCCATTCCATTCGTCACATCAAAAATGGTGCAATACGAATTCAAACCCCGAACAGCTTCATTCAAAATTTCCTGCCTATTGCCAACTAGCTCATTTGATATTTATGGAGCGATCCGCTCCTGCATTTTCCGGATCCCGGAAATCAGATATCGTATTCATAAGATCAAACGATATGATACGACATAAAATGTATATTTACTATAACATGACCATATAAAGAAAGCAAGATTTTCTTTTTTAAGATTTTATGATTACTACCAAATAAACATTTTTCGTAAAGATTTTAAAAATTAAAGTCTGTTAACGGGAAAAACTTTATCATTTAGTCCTCTCCCACCAGATGTACGACTTTATACTCATGTTCTGTTGCGGGCAGAAACGTTTTTATAATATCGCTTGTCCTGATTTTCAGGCTGGACGTACATACACAGGGATGGCATCCGAGATATTCTCCTTCCAGCACATCCTCATCGATCAGTAGCTGAACCACATGATCCTTGTCATTCATAAGCCCCATGATGCTGACAGCCCCCGGTTCAATGTCAAGATATTTCAGCATATCCTCCGGGTCTGCAAAAGACAGCCTTGCGGAATTGATCTGACTCGAAAGTTCCTTGGTCTTAAATTTTTTATCTCCCGGCATCATAAGCAGATAAAAGTCTGTTTTTTTCCTGTTGCAAAGAAAGAGATTCTTGCAGATCAGTACACCAAGAATCCCATCGATCTCATTACAGGCTTCCATATTATCTGCCGGCTCGTGATCAGTTCTTTTGTATTCTATTCCAAGGTGATCAAGAAAATCATAGGTCCTGACTTCCCTTGGAAGCCGACCTTGTGTATCTTCAGGTCTTCCATTATAAAGTTCCATTATTTCACCGCTTCCCGTATCGCCGTCAGAAAATCATCATAGGACTCAAATGCCGGCAGCTGCGGATAATCCGCTTTGATCTGTTCGGTGCTTCGGAATAAAAATCCCGCCTTGCTTGCAAGTATCATGCCGAGATCATTATGGCTGTCGCCTGCGGCAATGGTATCATATCCGATCGACTGTAATGCCTTTACAGTTGTTAACTTAGACTTCTCACAGCGCATTTTAAATCCTGTGATCTCTCCATTTTCCGAAACTTCCAAAGAATTGCAAAAGATCGTAGGATAACCCAGCTTCTTCATCAACGGTCCTGCAAATTGGGAAAAAGTATCGCTGATAATAATAACCTGACAGAAGGAGCGCAGCTCATCCAGAAATTCTTTCGCGCCGGGCAGCGGGTCGATCTTTGCAATCGTATCCTGAATCTCCTTCAGTCCCAGTCCATGTTCTTTCAAAATCCCAATTCTGAATTTCATCAATTTATCATAATCCGGCTCATCCCTCGTGGTCCTCTCCAATTCCGGTATACCGCATTCCTTTGCAAAGGCAATCCAGATTTCCGGTACTAGCACACCTTCAAGATCCAAACATACAATATCCATTCTTTTTCGCTCCCTTCATACTAATCCTCCATGTCGCAGCTTTGCTGCGACTTAAATAGAAATGAAAAACGCTGC
>DLOP01000134.1 GCA_002478505.1 Lachnospiraceae bacterium UBA7481 | reverse complement strand
TTAACGACGGTGATTCAAACATAGGCTGCGCTGCCGGTTGTGCCGCAGGCTGATTCAATGACGGCGATTCAAACAACGGCGCATCACTCGGCATGGCCGCAGGCGTCACCGCCGGCTGATTTAATGACGGTGATTCAAAGACCGGCTGTTCTGCCGCTCCCTTACCACTCAGAAAATCCAGCTTAGGAATATTTATCGCCGCAGTCGTCCTTGAATTATAAACCGCGTTAAGCCCAATCGTACCAAATGCATTATTCGTGCCGTTTTTCTTGGTATCTTTATGCATCATTTTTACATATTTTTTGATATTGTATTTACAACCTGGGCATGTTTTTGTAGTATCATCAACGATCCTCTTGCACCCCGGACATTCCAACATTGCCATAACTGTAATCTCCATCCCCTATAATAATTTAATGATTTTTACGGAAAAACTGTTGTAATTGTTGCAACGATCTTATCATATTCCTCCGCAACAGCAGGCATCTTAGCTGCTCCCTCTTCAAATTTTTCGGTCCGAAAACATTCAACCTGATCAGAGATTGCATGATATAATCCCTGTAACGCAAGATTACCGCATACTCCCTTTAATGTGTGGGACGCCGTAAATGCCCTCTTGCAGTCCTTCTCTGCAACTGCTGCAGTCAGTTCCTGATAATTGGGGTCTGCCAAAAATTTCTTCAGAAACTTTTCATACATAGCTTCATTATTTAAAAACCGTTCCAATGCCCCCTCTAAATCCACACCTGCATCACTCAGCTTCTGTTTTGCTTCGTCTGTCATAATTCCTTCCTTTCTGAAATCAGCTTGATCCAAGCAGATATCGGCTAAAAATCTGATATATTAGTATTAGCGGCTCATCCCTTATGGCTATCCGCAAATCCCTCAATCCTTGTTCGTGCATATTCCATACATTTTAATATCCTCGGTGCAAAAACGCCGCATTTCCCCTCCATGATCATATGAAATGCAGTATCTTTATCAAATGCTTTTTTATAGATGCGTTCCGAAACCAGCGCATCGTAAACATCCACCACAGATACCAGCTGCGCGGACAAAGGGATCTCATCCCCCTTCAATTGATCCGGATAACCCTTGCCATCATATCGTTCATGATGATGACGACAGATCTCATAAGATGTTGTCAGCTGCTCATTGTCCTGCACGATATCCAGCAATTTCAATATTTTGCAGCCCTTGGTCGTATGGCTTTTCATAATCTCAAATTCTTCCGGGGTCAGCTTACCCGGCTTTAAAAGAATCCCATCCGGTATGGCAATCTTACCAATATCGTGAAGCGCCGATGCCCTGACAATGATATTGATGATCTCCGCTGTCAGACCGCTGTCAGGAAAGAGCTCCATATATGCCTCCGCCATGATCCGCGTCAGACCTTTCACCCGTTTAACATGTTCGCCGGATTCAAGATCCCGGAACTCAACAATATTGCTGACCACATCGATCAGATTCTCATTAAAGAGCTCCATCTTCCGTTCCTGTTCGTGAAGCTTTGCCCTCTGACTTTCCACTTTATTCGCCAGCGCATCCGCGCTTCGATATGTTTCTACCAAGTTATTGATCCGCTGGATAACCGTCTGTGCCACAAATGGTTTGGATATGACTGCGCTTGCGCCCATGGAATAGCAGGAAAACTCTGTCTGTTCATCATTTTGCGCCGTGATCAGGACTACAGGAATGTGCTCCAGAACTTTTCTGGAATTTAAGATCTGCAGCACCTGATATCCGTTCATCACCGGCATCACAAGATCCAGAAGAATCACCGCAATGTCATTAATATGTATGCCAAGCTGCGTAATTGCTTCCCGTCCATTCGCCGCCTCTAAAATGCCATAATCCTTTTCAAACATCTGCTTCAGCAGCTCACGGTTTTGCTCATCATCATCAACAATCAGTATGTAACTTCTCATCGGCTTACTCTCCTGTCAGTTATGTATATTAATACTAACCTCCATGCCGCGGCTTTGCTGCGACTCAAATCCGGATGAAAATGTCGCTTTTAAACAAACGTGTTTGCTTTGCCTAATGCAAAAATAAATGCTGCACTTTAGCGTTCATTTTCGCCTGCAAATATTATATCATAAATTTAGAGAAAGAAAATAGTAAAGTATCATAAATATTTTTTTTGCTTTTTGCGCATACTTCCCGAAAAAAAGTATCTGTAATTGAAATGATCTGGATTTTTGTTATAAAATTATTGCAAATTTACTTTAAATCGGGCTCTGTATAAATTCAAATTTCATGATCATTTTTCATCTGACATTCCAGATAATAATCCTTTCATCTTTTCTTTTGCTGCAATGCTTAAGTCATTGAAATCTTTTCCTGCACAGTTAAAACTCTGCAATCTTTTTCCTGCAAGGTTTAAATCACTGCAAACGCCAACGGGTTACCTTAGATGAACAGAAATCCCCTCTTAAGCAAAAAACATTCCCGGAATCCTGATAATTCCGGAAATGTTTCATTACATTTCACTACATGAAACCGTTTGGTTTAAACTTACGGATTTGTAGGCTGAGATCCAACATACAGACCGCCACAATCTTGATCACAGCTATCCTTCTCCGCACGACCACAGCCGCCCGGAACATAAACGGTCACATCATTGCCGTTTTGAATTTCCACCATGATACCGGCACTACTAGCCTTACTGCCATCATGACATGTTGATTTCAACTGATCTATAATATCCTGAGCGCTGTTTACTCCCAAGATCATCAGAACCGAATTTTCAAATGCAGAACCGCCATTTGTAAGCACAGCAGCTAAATCGTTAACACCCGTGGGCGGCGTGTAGCTGGGATCATGGATAAGTTCCGGATCCATCATTGCCGTTATAATCGCTGTCCTTACGATATCACAAAGCTGCAGGTCTGATGATACATTAGACTCCTCATCGGATTCCTCTTCGGATTCCTCTTCTGACTGTGCAGTATCAGATGAATCCTTCTGATTGCTGCATCCTATAAAGCTTACAACCAACAGAGCTGCCATTAAAATAACAAATAACCTTTTTTTCACTTTTATCCCTCCTCAAATCAGTGTTTATATGTCGAATAGTAACATATTTTCAAACCTAACACAATAGGAATCCTCTGAAGAAAAGAAGAAATAATTTTTTCATGCTGATTAGGATAGAACTCATACCCT
>DLOP01000148.1:18949-19265 GCA_002478505.1 Lachnospiraceae bacterium UBA7481 | reverse complement strand
TTCAGTACGCTTCCTTTAAGACGGCAGGCATCATGGAGAAAAATAAAGTGCTGCTTGCAATTACCACGGATCATCCGGTCTCGCTGATCCAGTCGCTGCCTTATTGCGCGGGACTGGCTGTAAAAGCAGGACTGTCTATGGAAGAAGGACTTCGAGCTATTACGATCAATGCGGCAAAGATATGCGGTGTGGCTGATAGAATGGGAAGTATCGAGGTAGGAAAGGACGCCGATATTGCAATTTTTTCCGGTAATCCGATGGAGATCTTTACGGAAACTTTTTATACTATTATTGACGGTAGGATTGTGCATCGTAG
>DLOP01000148.1:18487-18842 GCA_002478505.1 Lachnospiraceae bacterium UBA7481 | reverse complement strand
AGCCCGCGAATGAGGAAAACCGGAGGTTTTCCGAATGGCGCACTGCGGATATAATAAAATAAGAGCAGAAGCCCGCGAATGAAATGAAGCACTGCGGATAAGAGAAATGAAATGAGCCCGCATAGAGCAAGAGGAAGGTAATGGAAATAGAAAATAAAGAGCGCGCCCTTCTGGTAGGGGTGCATCTGCCTGAGGAAAAAGATTTTGAGTTATCCATGCGGGAGCTTTCNNNATGGATGTGGCAGGCAGGATGGAACAAAAGATGGAACGCCCTGATAAGGCGTTATACATAGGTTCGGGGAAGGTGTATGAGGCATTGGCCGCCATGGAGGAACTGTGTGCTGATCTGATCATA
>DLOP01000148.1:18177-18354 GCA_002478505.1 Lachnospiraceae bacterium UBA7481 | reverse complement strand
ATATGCTGCCCCGATTGGTTGGATTACATGAGGCATTGTCCAGACAAGGCGGCGGAGGAGGAAGCCGTGCCAATAAGGGCGTTGGTGAAAAGAAGCTGGAACTTGACAGACGAAAACTGGAACACCGCCTCAGCGAGCTTCGCAAGGAACTGTCACAGATCAAGAAGGAGCGGGTGA
>DLOP01000148.1:17824-18067 GCA_002478505.1 Lachnospiraceae bacterium UBA7481 | reverse complement strand
GAAAAACTTGTTTATGAAAAAGATATGCTGTTTGCTACATTGGATACTACGGTAAGAAAGATCAATCCTCCGGATCATCAGCCGTTTCTGTTGTCGGATACTGTAGGATTTATCTCGAAGCTGCCGCATCATCTGGTGGAGGCATTCCACTCTACTTTGGAGGAAGCGGTGGAGTCGGATCTTTTGCTTCATGTGATCGATTTTTCGGATATTAATAGGGATGATCAGATCAATGTCACGTAT
>DLOP01000148.1:17648-17807 GCA_002478505.1 Lachnospiraceae bacterium UBA7481 | reverse complement strand
TATTCCGGTTGTTTATATCTACAATAAAGCGGATTTATGCATGGATGATAAAACACTGCCTATCGTCCGTGGCAATAGGATCTATATGTCCGCCAAAAAAGGCATCGGATTGACAGAACTGCTTGAATTGATGGAGAAGACGCTTGCAGACCGTTATCA
>DLOP01000148.1:0-17470 GCA_002478505.1 Lachnospiraceae bacterium UBA7481 | reverse complement strand
GAAATCATTTTTGGAACAACTATTTTCAAACTTTGAGTTATGTAAACCTCATGGACAGAATTGTGGAATGATAAAATTATAAAGCGATTGTTTAGCAAATACCTAAGTAAATTATTGTCTAAGAGGAGGTTATTATGGCAGAACGTATGACAATAGAACAGATCAAACAGACCTATCCGAATCAGTATGTGGCTTTAAGGAATCCTGTCTATGTACATGGAACTTTGGATTCGGCGGAAGTTGCATATACGGATAATAATGGACTGATGCTGTGGTTGAGACAGGTGATGGAGCAGGGGATCGTCATTTGGTATACCGGTGATAATCCGCCGGTGTTTATGGGTATGATGTTTATGTTTTAGGGAAACGCTGATGAAAGAATTGGTTTTATAAAAGATTTTGCAGTAAGTTAGATGATATAGGAGAGGGAGGAAGCTCATGAAAAGCGACGTGATCATTATTGGGGCAGGACCGGGAGGAATCTTTTCTGCGTATGAACTGGTAAAATTAAATTCGGATCTGAAGATTACGGTGCTGGAAGCAGGCAATCCGCTGGATAAGAGGAAATGCCCAATCGACGGAAAGAAGGTAAAATCCTGTATTGGTTGCAAACCCTGTTCTATTATGAATGGATTTGGCGGCGCAGGAGCCTTTTCGGATGGGAAATATAACATAACAAACCAGTTCGGCGGAACGCTGTATGAGTACATAGGAAAAGACCGGGCGATCGATCTGATGAAATATGTGGATGAGATCAACCTATCCCACGGAGGCGAAGGAACAAAACTTTATTCAACGGCGAGTACGGAGATCAAGAAGCTGTGTCTGCAAAATGGTCTGCACCTGTTGGATGCGTCTGTGCGTCATCTGGGGACGGATATCAATTATGTGGTGCTGGATCATATATATCAGGAATTGAAGGATAAAGTGGATTTCCGTTTTAATGAGGCAGTGAAGAGTGTCAAAAAGACCGATGGAGGTTATCAGGCGGAGACGGAAAAGGATATTTATGAGGGGACTTATTGCATCATTTCCGCAGGGCGGAGCGGCAGTAAATGGATGGAAACGGTGTGCAAAGAATTGTCCGTACCAACAAAATCCAATCGTGTGGATATCGGTGTAAGAGTGGAGCTTCCGGCAGCAATATTTGCCCATCTGACGGATGAACTGTATGAAAGTAAGATCGTTTACCGTACCCAGCAATATGGGGATCTGGTCAGAACCTTCTGTATGAATCCCAAAGGCGCTGTGGTGAATGAGAATACAAATGGCATTGTCACAGTCAACGGACACAGCTATGAAGATCCGGAAAAACAGACGGAAAATACTAATTTTGCGCTTCTGGTTGCAAAGCATTTTTCCGCGCCTTTTAAGGACAGCAATGGTTATGGAGAGAGTATTGCAAGACTTTCTAATATGCTGGGTGGCGGAGTGATCGTCCAGAGATTCGGTGATCTGATTGCGGGAAAGAGGAGTACGGAATCACGTATCAAGGAAGCGTTTATTACGCCTACATTGAATGCTACGCCGGGGGACTTAAGCCTTGTTATGCCTAAGCGTATTCTGGACGGTATCATCGAGATGATCTATAAGTTAGATAAAATTGCACCGGGCACTGCCAATGTAGATACGTTATTATATGGTGTGGAAGTGAAGTTTTATAATATGGAAGTTGAGATCGATGAGAATTTAGAGACATATCATAAGAACCTGTTCATTATAGGCGATTGCAGCGGTATTACCCATTCCCTGTCCCATGCCTCTGCAAGCGGCGTGCATGTAGCGCGGTATATTGCAGGGAAAGATTAGGTATCAAGGAGACAGTTATGTATATCAATAAAAAACTATATTTATTTTTAAAAATCGTTGCTATCGCCGGGATGTATTTGTGGGGTTCATTGGTAGTTAGATTCATTGAGATTTTGCTTTTCGATCTTTTTGCAGGCATTGCAGACGATGGTTTTTTTGCGAATCAATTCTTGATCCAAATATTTATTATATTGTTTTTAATTTTTATTCTGCTTTTTATTGTGCATTTCTGGCTCCATAAGAGATTAGCCAACGCCAATATCTACAACAGTCTTTTTGTCAATGATCCGGACGGCGTCATACAGCTTGCGGTGCTTTCGCGGGCAATGGGAAAAAAAGCGTCTGAATTAAAGAAGGATATTATTGGATTGATCAAAATGAAAATACTGAAGAACTGCAGGTTCGAGATGGACGGTAACTATGAGAATATCGTACTTTTCAAGGACACGGGTTCCAAATCTTTGGGCGGAGGGACGATAAAAGCCGTCTGTTCAAGCTGCGGTGGAGAGACGACGGTCAGGATCGGGTATGTAAAGAGCTGTCCTTATTGTGGCTCGAAGCTTGATACTGGAGAAAAAGGAGATTGATAACGTATGTATCTTAATTTTGGAAAATTTTTGCTCATATGTATTTATGCAGGTGGAGCAACCCTGTTTTCTGTGATCTTGGGATTGATAGGGCTGGTGATTAATTATAATGATCCCCATTATTTTGATATTACTGTTCCAAGTATCATTGTTTGTGAGATGGGTGCATTTATATTATTTTGTTTTTTCTGGGATGCCATCAGGGCGTATAGGATCAGCCGGATATTTTCAGAGAGTGAGGATGGTCTGCTTGATATAGAAGAGGTTGCGAAACAGTTAAAAATGAAACATTACAGGTTTGTCGTTGTTTTCCATCGGCTCGTAGGTAGAAGGCTGCTGCTTAACTGTTCCGTTTTTCCGGAAGATCCCACCTGCATTATTCTGGCTAATGAGATGTATGATATCCGCTCTAAGTTTATCGTCCACCGTTGCAAGAACTGCGCTGCGCCGAATACCCTGCGTATCGGTTTTGAAAGAGAATGTAAATACTGCGGAGCAAACATATTATAATAGGACAAAAAACAGAGGCTTAAAATACGATCCGGTCTCTGCCGTTTTCCTTACCGATATACAATTTTTCATCCGCCTCTTTGAGCGTAGCAGTAAGTCCATTGTGGTAATCGTATTCCGTCAGGCCATAAGTCATAGTTACGCCAAATGTGGTATCATTTGCATTGAACTCTAACTTTTTGATGCTTCTGCGTATGCGTTCAAGCTGGATATAAGCATCGTCTCCATTGCATGACGGAAAAACTAACAGAAACTCTTCCCCGCCCCATCTGGCGGCAAAAGTTCCACTCTTTTTCTCCTGACGAAAGATTTCTGCAATTTTAACCAAGACTTCATCACCTACATCATGACCATAATTGTCATTGACTTTCTTGAAAAAATCAATATCACAGATGCACAAACTGAATCCTGATTCACCGAGATCATTTTTAATGAAATTTTCCATATAAACCATGGCTTTTCTTCGATTGTATAAGCCTGTCAGCGTATCTGTGTTTGCTTGCAGCAACAGCTTGTTATTATAATCTACCAGCTTACTCTCTAATTCCCTTGTATCATTGCTGAAAACAAACACAATAACGGAAATACACCAAAATATCGTAATGGTATTCAGTATCTGAAGTCCGTTTTCCGCTGTGGGAGACAGATGCAGATTAGATGAACCTGAACTGTACATAAAGAAAAGAAACAAACGAAAAGCGCATAACAAAATGGCAAAGATTATTTTAGCAAGATGCTGCTTATAAACTGAGAAAAAACTCAATACGAGAAGCACCATAAGAAAATGCTGCACTCCGATATTCCAACCCATATAATGGATGGTAAGATAGATCCATATGATCATTCCTATAGTGAATATGCATATGACCGTAAAGGATCTGCAATAATAGGATAGCGCAAAAATACCTACAAAGAAAATGACAAAAATGATATACATCAACGCGCCGCCGATTTCCAGCGCTAAATTGCATAAAAATATATTCATTATAAAATAACAAATAATAGACAGAATGAGTATTCTGACCACTACGATCAATTTCTTAGATTCATTTTCAGCTATTGTATCTTTACCGATAAACGCTGCGAAATTTTTAAAGGGATTTTGTGTTTTCAAATCTTTGTCCGCCTATTTTACATTATTTTCTGTCGTAGTAGTTATCGTGTTTCCTATCGTAGTAGTTATCGTGTAACTGATTCCGTCAATATCTGTCTCTGGCTTCACCACAGTAATCCCGTTCACCACAGTCACCGGATAACTGATTCCGTCAATTTCTACAGACGAAACCGTATTATCATGAGCAAACATTCCTTCATTAATATATGATAGCTTATTCGGAGTCTTTCCATTTTCTATCTGCATGATAATATTCATGACAAGAGGACCTTGAAGCGGATTGCATTCTATGATACAACTTATTTTATCATCTAAAATATAATCCATAGACTCTGTTTTTACCCCGTCAAATGAAATGATCATAATCTCGCCATCTGCAATATTTGAACCGACTTTCATTCCCATTGCCTCGATGGCTTCAATTACGCCAAAAGCTTCATTGTCATTTTCGCAGTATACAATATCAATTTTATCGCCATATTGTTTTAAAAGGGATTCCATAACCTCCATTGCCTTCAACTGTGTAAAATCCCCTGTCACTTCCGCAAGCAGCGTCATATTTGAATTTTTCATGCATGCATCCCGCAAACCATTGGTACGTCCGATTTGTGCGGAGGCCCCCAGTGTTCCTTGAATATTCACGATATTAGCATTTTCAATTCCTTTTGCCTGCAGAAATCTGTTGATCCATTCACCTGCTTTGTCGCCTTCCAATGCAAAATCGGAGCCTACCCATGCCATATAGAGGCTCTCGTCCTCCACGTCTACCATACGGTCAACTAAAATAACCGGTATTCCTGCATCCTTTGCTTCCTGTAATACTGTATCCCATCCTGTTTCAATTACAGGTGCAATGACAATATAATCAACTTCCTGCTGAATAAATTTGCGGATTGCCATAATCTGATTTGACTGCTTTTGCTGTCCATCCTCAAAAATCAGTTCAAAACCATTTTCCTGCGTAAAGGTCGATTTCATAGATTCCGTATTTTCGCTTCGCCAGTCCGATTCTGCACCAAGCTGTGAAAATCCTACCACAATATATTGATCAGAAGGATCTCCCTGTGCATTGGAGGGAGTTTCTGCTACAGTCCTATTCCCGCAGCCTGCTATAAATAAACAGAAAAAAGTCAATGCCAATAATATGATTTCCTTTTTCATGCTATACTCCTTGCTTATCCTTTATTGTAGTAGTTTATTGTTCATATGTCCAGTCAAAATTTAAAGTAAGCAGCTATATTGTCTGGTTTCCATTTTAAAAGAGGAGAAAGCCGCCTTTTCGGCGGCTGTCTCCTCGCATAAAATCATATGTCAAAAATTATTTATCGGCTCTTCTTTTTACGGGACATAACGATACTCTGTATTACCAAAAACAGACAAAGCATAGCAGCGATTGTAATTCCTGTCCACCAAGCCTTATCCAAACCTGCGGAAGAAACGATGTTCTGTATAGTACTAAGAGAGAGAACACCAAACAGAGTTCCTGCAATATTTCCCACACCGCCGGTCAACAGGGTTCCGCCGATGATGGAAGAAGCGATGGCGTTCATTTCCATTCCGCTAGCATGGGAAGGTGATCCTGAACCTACATGCAGGAAATATACAAATCCGCCGACGCCTGCCAAAAGCCCACATATCAAATGGGAGAGGAATTTGGTCCTCTTTACGTTGATACCGAGCATCAATGCACTCTGATTATTGCCGCCTACCGCATAAAAGCTGCGCCCCTGCTTAGTCCATCTTAATATGCAGAACATTATGATGACTGTCAGCAATGCTACGATGACCCCGATCTCAATATAAGCGTTTACATAAACGCCGTTTTTATTGACGGAACCGAGTCCCGGAACGATTACACGCGTCTCCTTCAATGCCACAAATGCCTCATTTTGAACATTAAACGGAGCAGTATTGACGATCGTCGTCATGCCCCTTGCAAAGAACATTCCCGCAAGTGTGACAATAAAGGGCTGAATATCCAGATACGCAACCAAAAAGCCTTGAACAATGCCGAATGCAAGACCAATCGCCAGTGCGATCAGTACCGCTACGAATATATTTCCGCCATGATAATCTAAGTAAACAGCGCAGCACATGCTTACAAGCGCGACAACTCCGCCTACGGAGATATCGATCCCGCCGGTGATCATGACAAGGCTCATTCCGCATGATGTAATAATAAGTGCAGCATTGGCATTTAAAATATTAAAGAATGTCTGCGGCTTTAAAAAGCCTTTTCCCTGAAATACGATCGCGCCTATGTACATCACAAAGAAAACTACTATGGTGATCGTCAGGAGCAGATTGGTGTCCGTCATATTTTTAAATCTGTCACCCAATCCGCTTTTTGCAGATGACTCATTTGCTGACATATTAAGCCACCTCCTTTATCTGTTTTGACTTCATTTTTTTCCACAAATTATTTAACCATTCCCTTACGATAGGCGTGCTTAATACGACTAAGATAATTACAACGACTGCCTTATATGCCGGAAGCGCATCTGAAGGAACCTTAAGTGCATAAAGCGTCGTCGTAAGGAACTGAATAACATAAGCGCCTATAATGGAAGCTGATATGTTAAATTTACCGCCGCCCAGCGGATTTCCGCCCAAAGCAACTGCCAGGATCGCATCCATCTCAATATCCTTCGCAATAACAGAGTAATTGATAGTAGAGAAACGGCTGACCTTAATAAAACCTGTAACTGCAACGCATAATCCGAGAATTACAAATGATAAAAATTTAATAAATGCCGGATTCAGACCATTTAGTTTAGAAGAACTTTCATTTATACCAACTGCCTGCGTATAAAGTCCAAGATTGGTAAAACGCAGTACAAGCGCTATGATGATCATGCAGGCAACTGCAATAAAGAAAGGCGTTGGAATCGGTATTCCCGGAATAAATCCTCCCCAATATCCAAAACTCGGATCACTGATGATAGGGAGCTCGTTGTTGTTGATCCAAGCCGCAATGGAACGTCCTGCCGTAAATAGGATCAACGTGGCGACCATAGGCTGAATCTTAAAATATGCTACCAAAACACCGTTAAATGCCCCAAATAACATAGCAACCACGCAGCTTACCAAAAATGCTACGATAATGGGTGCCTGAAGAGTTTCCGGTCTGGTATTGGTTCCGCAAAGCACTCTCAGTACAACACTGCCGCTGATAGCCATGGCAGCGCCCACACTGATATCCTGTCCGCCGGAAGCTGCCGTTACTAACGTCATACCGATGGCAAGAATTGCAAGCTCTGAACCGTAATCCAATATATTGATCAAGGAGCCTGATAAAACGGGATCTCCCAAGTTATTATACCCAAATGTGATCTTATAAAATGACGGATCCCTGATCAGGTTAAATATTGCAAGTAAAAGTAGGGCTGCAATCGGGATAAAGATCTGCTGTCTGAATATCTTTGTGCCGACTTTACCAATGCCGGGTTTTTGTGTATTTGTCTGCATTATTCTCTGCCACCTCCTGCTATAGTGCTCATAATCTTGTTCTGGGATAGATCGTCACCCGAAAGCTCACCTACCACTTTCCGGTCTCTCATTACAATCAGTCTTGAGCATGTACGGAGCATCTCATCAGTCTCAGAAGATATAAATGTCACACTCATGCCTTCCGAAGCAAGCTTAAGCACCAGTTTCTGAATATCAACTTTGGTTCCTACATCAATACCTCTTGTCGGTTCATCCAGAATCAAATATTCGGGATTCATCAATAACCATCTTGCAAGGATTGCCTTCTGCTGATTGCCGCCTGAGAGTGATTTGATAGGCGTATCGGCGGAAGCTGTCTTGATTCCCAAAAGCTTGATATATTCCTCTGCGAATTTATAGGTTTCGGCTTTGGAAAAGGGTTTGAAAAATCCTTTTAAGACCTGAAGGGCGAGGATAATGTTCTCGCGTACGGAAAGGTCTCCTACAATGCCGTCTACCTTACGGTCTTCAGGAAGATATGCAATGCCGTTCTTCATAGCGTCTAACGGCTTGGTGATCTTAACCGTTTTGCCATTTTTCTTAACGGTTCCGCCCAAAACCCTGTCTGCCCCGAATATGGCGCGGACACACTCGCTTCTTCCTGAACCAAGCAGTCCCGTAAATCCGTTTACTTCTCCCTTCTTTATATAAAAATCAAAGGGCTTAATACCTGCGTCGCTTACAAGCTCGTTCGCTTCAAATACGAGAGTGGAGGCATCTTCTTTATCGTACGTCGCGCTTTCACTGCGGATATCTGACATGTCATCCAGATCCTTGCCAAGCATCTTGGATACAAGCTGTACTCTGGGCAGTTCCTTGATTTCATATTCACCCACAAGCTGACCGTCCCTCAGGACAGTGATCTTATCGCATACCTCATATACCTGATCCAAGAAGTGCGTAACGAAAATAATGCCGACGCCCTTTGCTTTCAGCTCGCGCATCAGTTTAAACAGCTTTGCGACCTCCTGTTCATCCAAAGATGACGTGGGCTCATCCAGAATAAGGACTTTACAGTCCATATCCACCGCACGCGCAATGGCAACCATCTGCTGCACTGCGATTGAGCAGCTTGCAAGCTGCTGTGTCGATTTGGCAGGGATATCAAGAGACTGCAGTATCTTATCTGCGTCCCTGTTCATCTTCTTCCAGTTCTGACCGATGCCTTCGGTTCTGCCTATGTACATGTTCTCTGCAACGGAAAGGTTCGGGCACAGCGTAATCTCCTGATACACCGTACTGATGCCGAGTCTCTGCGCATCCTGCGGTGAATGAATGGATACCTCATTATCTGTTCCTTTTAGGAAGATCTGTCCTTCATCTTTTCCATATACTCCGGTCAACACCTTAATTAATGTTGATTTTCCGGCGCCGTTTTCACCCATAAGCGCATGGATCTCACCCTCGCATAGCGTAAAATCCACGCCTTGCAGAGCACGTACTCCAGGAAAGCTTTTGTGGATATTTCTCATTTCCAATACGGATTTGTCTTTCACCAGTGTATTCACCCCTTTGATTTTTATAAAAAAGCGCGGAACAAACGTCCTGATTAACATTTTGTTGCACCGCGCTTTTCTTAATTATTAATTATATTACTATGTTATTGTTCCAATTTAGATGCCGTATTTCTCAACATCTTCTGCTGTAATGGTAGTAGCGTCAAAGCCCTTCTCATCCATGATTACAGTCTTCTCTGCAACGGTTCCGCCGCTCTCGATTGTCTTGATGATGCTGTCAATGTAAGATGCCTGGAAAGGATTACACTGTCCATCATAGTTCCAATTCTGGTTAAGCAGTTCCTCTAATGCCCACTTGTTGCAGTCAAATCCGATAATGATTACGTCTTTGCCAACGCCGTGGGAGATATTTGCTTTGTCAAGAGCTGCTACAGCGCCCTTAGCCATATCATCATTCTCTGCATAGATTACATTGAAGCTTTCGCCGGAATCGATTACAGACTGAACGATCTGCTGTGCTTTCTCTGCATTCCATTCTGCTGTCTGCTGTGTTACAATATTCCATCCGTCAGATGCAACTGCTGCGTCTACTGCTGCGGTACGACCCTGCTGTGCTGCTGTACCCATAACACCCTGAAGGTGGATAATGTTGTACTCAGATAAGTTCTGGCCTTTTAACCAGTCAACTGCTGTCTGACCCTCTTTAGCCATATCGGAAACGATAGATGCCTCGTAAAGGTCTTCGCTTGCGTCGATGGTACGGTCAAACAGGATAACTTTGATACCTGCGTCCTGAGCATCCTTTAATACGGAATCCCAGCCTGCTGTACCTGCTGCGGAAAGAAGGATGTAATCAACGCCATCCTGAACAAACTTCTGGGCTGCTTCAATCTGCTTATCATTGTCGTTGCTGTAAGCAAAGGATGCATCATATCCGTTTTCTGCAGTAAACATTTCATGCATATCCCTGTCGTTAGCTGTACGGTATCCGGATTCGTTCGGGTCGTTATTGATAATACCAACCTTAATTGGTCCGTCGCTACCGCTGGAAGAAGCCGGTGCATCTCCTGTGTTTCCGCAAGCTGCCAATGAAATTACCATTGTTGCTGCCAAAACTACTGATAAGAGTTTTGTTTTAAATCTTTTCATTACTAGTCCTCCCTAAAATTTTTTTAAAAAGAAAATCTTTTTGTGATTCCATGATATACTTATTTTCTTTGTGAATCCATTCAGATATATATTGTAGAAGTTTGTTTTTTTTGGCAGATTTGCCGAAAGTTGATTTTTCTATGCTTTTTTTCAATTCTTAGTCTTCCTTACATGGAAGAAGGATTTTTGCCTTAGTTCCTTCACTATATCTGCTCTCTATGCTTATCCCATATTTTTCCCCGAAATTCAAACGGATTCTTTCATTAATATTGTACAGTCCATAGATTCCATTTTCCGTCGGCGTCTTATTCGTTATTCCTTTTATGATCTCATTCAGACGTTCTTCCTTTATTCCGATTCCGTTATCAAAAACTTGAATTACCGCGCCTTCACTATCTTTACTGCCGCTTATGATGATTTTTCCCTGCCCCCTTTTATTTTTGATCCCATGATACAATGCATTTTCCACAAGCGGCTGGATCGTAATTTTAGGGATCAGGCATTGCTCAAGCTCTCTTGGAATATTGATCTCATACTGCAGGATATCCTGATAACGCACCTGCTGAATTTCAAGATAGCTTCTTACATGATTCAATTCTTCTTTAAGAGAGACGATGTCTTTTCCCTGGTTTAATGATGCGCGGAAAAAGTCGGACAGACTTCCAACCATATTTACTACCTTTTTCTGTTCTCCGGCTTCTGCCAGCCATATGATAGCATCTAATGTATTATAAAGGAAATGGGGATTGATCTGTGACTGCAGAAGCTCAAACTCAGCTTTTCTAAGCTGGATCTGCTCAACTTTGACCTGCTCCAGCAATTCGTTGATCTTATCGATCATGCTGTTTAAGGATTCGCTGAGCATTCCTACTTCTGCGCCCGTTTTTACATCGGAACGTATAGACAGATTTCCTTTTGCCACCTGGTCTGTCACTTCTCCCAGCCTTTTAATGGGCCGGATAATGCTAAGCGGAATGAAGTAAGATAGAAAGATCAACATCAACAGAATTCCGACAAACGCTATTCCTGAAAACTTCAGCATATCCATAAAAAATGCCTGATACTCCGTTCTTGATGCCTGTATATCCCTTAGCTCATAATATATATACTGGAAAATTGTTTCCTGTACAAGTGAAGTTACAATTTGTATATCGTTTTCCCAGATTTCAATATTTTCTTCATACTTATTTCCTTCAATAAGATTTTCTTCGATCCTGACACTGTAATTTTCAAGATTTGTCAGGTATTTTTTTACGCTTGCCAGGTAGCTGCTGTTACGCGGGGAATCTGTCAGCTTTTCCAAACCCATTACGATATCGGAAGCCTCTTTTATCATATCGTTAAGATTTGACTCTTCCAATGTCTTGTTCCCCACGATCAAAAGATATGTTTCGTAGTCGAAGTCCTTTTTAAAGTCAAGGTTAAACTGGCTGGCGGAGACGACGGAATTGATCATATCTTCATATCTGCGGTTGCTTGCGTACAGATTATAAAAGCAGAAGATCAGAAAGACAATAATGGGAACCATTAAAATAATATATGAATACCTGATCTTGGTAGCCAGCGCAGAGCTTTGATAAAGCTGTTCCAGTTTTTTCCTCATTTATTCTTCTCCCTCTGCGCCTTTGCCGCCCCTGTACTGAGTGGGTGTCATTCCCTGTATCTTTCTGAATAAATATGAAAAATAGTGGGGGTCTTTATAACCTACTTCCCTACTGATCTCACTGCTCCTTTTGCTTGTGCACTTAAGCAGTTCCTTTGCCTTATCCATACGATAAGATGTCAAATATCTGGTAAATGTCTGTCCCATCTGCTGTGCAAACACCATGCTCAGATGATTAGGAGAAAAGTTTACATGCGACGCCAGCATATTTAAAGATAATTCATCATCCGCATAATTCTCTTCAATATAACGGATCACTTCATCCACTATACTGCCGTATTTATTGCTTGCCGCTTGTTCGCGCAGCTCCAGCGCCTTAACAATAATACGGTTTAAATAACTTATGGTGCCTTCCACGCCCTGCATAACGCCGGAATCCATATCAGGAGTTTCTATTTCATTCTTTTGGAAGGAGAGCCCTTCCACAAATTCCGCAACACAAAAATAAGCATCCATGATAATATATTGTCTGAACATACTTAAGCTTAACGCATTGTTCCCAAGATCCCTGAAAAACTCCTCTATAAAATAATTTGCCTCATCTTTATCTCCGAATTTTAAAAATTCACTTAATTTATTACGGTCAATCTGCTTTAGGTCCATATTTTTTATATCAAAGTCTCTTTTGTTGGAATAGATATCCGACGTGATCATACTGCTGTCCAGAATAAGGCTGTCTTCTACCAGATAGCGGTGTGCAAAGGCATGACTTGCTCTCTCAAAAGAAAACGGCAGCTTTGTAAGACGGTTGACAGGCTCGCCGATTCCGCCAAAATAACGGATATTTTCGTATCCTTCTAATATCTTTTTTATTTCATTTACATAGTCTTCCTGCTGTTTAATAAGATCTTCTTTAGAGTCCGCTTTAAAAAGGACCGCTTTTCCTTCTGGATTTCTGTCAAAGACAAGCTGCCCTCTTGCCTTCCCTGTGGTTTCAAGCAGATCTTCTATCTCAATGACGCTGTTGGAATATTCGCCCTGAGCATGCTTCATAGACTGCATCTTGATCAGTAAAATATTATACCACATGGCAGAAAGGTCTATATCCAGGTTATCCGCCATCTCCAGTAACTCTGCGGGGGGTTTTGGAGCCGTCACAAGGTATTGGAAGAGGTCTTTCCTTTTATTGAGAAAGTTATCTTCCATTTCCTTCATGTATTTTTCCTTGAACTCGCGTTCCTTGCGTTTTTCCTCTATTTTAACCGCAATCGCATCCACCTCTTTTATAAGGTCGTCTCCATTGACAGGCTTCAAAAGATACTGTGCGATACCGATACTGATTCCTTCCTTTGCATACTTAAAATCTTCATAGCCTGACAGAACAATGATCTCCGTATAGGGCAATTCTTTTTTGATCAGTTTACTCAGCGCAAGTCCGTCCATAAACGGCATGCATATGTCTGTGATCACGATATCAGGCTTGAGTTTCTGTATCATGGGAAATGCCAGTTCGCCGTCGCCTGCCTCACCGCAAAACTCATATCCGTGCGCTTGCCAGTCGATATTATTTTTTATTCCTTCCCTAACTACGATCTCATCTTCCACAAGAAAGACTTTCATTATTACGTCCATGCTCCTTTCTAAGTCTGAGCCATATGATCTTTGAAAAATTCTATTTTCAACATATACTAATTTTGCATTTTTGTCTATATATAAATAAAGTGGCTGTGGCATTAAAAATGTAAAAGGCATTAAAAGAGCAGTTGTAATAAAAGAACACAAATTTTTAACATAATTAATGTAGACAATAAAAACAAAAATAAGTATAATAAGTAACAGGCTACATAATTAAAGTAGCACGCTACTTTTTCCTGGGAGAAATTGCCATGGCGCAGACGGAAGAACGGGATATCGGTTTTTTATTTAAGCAGATCAATATGCAGATCAAAAAGGTAATTGATAAAGACCTTATGGAGTATGATCTGACTACTTCACAGAGCCGGGTGTTGTTTTTTATTCATTTTCGTGGAAAAGAAAAAACTTCTATGAAAGATATAGAAGAACATATGAAAGTGACACATCCGACCGTAATCGGGATCGTAAAGCGGCTGGAGGAAAAGGGATTTGTAACTACGTCGTCAGATCCGGAGGACCGCAGGGTAAAGCTGGTTACAATTACCCGAAAAACAACAAAAATGATAAAAAAGCTGGATCAGGGTAAAGGAAAAATGGATGAAAAGCTTTTGAAAGGATTTACAGAGCAGGAGACGAAGGAGCTTCGGCGGATGCTTTCCAAGATAGAAAATAACCTGATAGAAGCAGACTGAAAGATCTATTATATATAAGGACAAACAGGACGCGCAGAGGGAAGCGCAGAATCGAGGTATATGAAATATGCTGAAAACATTGGCAAAACAGGTCAAAGAATACAAATGGGTCTCTATCTTGACGCCGTTTTTTATGGTCTTAGAGGTGGTGGCGGAGACATTGATTCCGCTGCTGATGGCTTCCATCGTAGATAACGGCATCAACGTGGAAGGCGGCGATATCAACCATATTTATAAGATGGGCGCATGGATGATCCTGCTTGCTCTGGGAGGACTGCTGAGCGGCATCTTAGGCGGTGTCTTTGCGGCAAAGGCATCCACCGGATTCGCAAAAAATATCAGGAAGACCATGCATGACAATATCCAGCGGTTTTCCTTTTCCAATATTGATAAATTCTCTACAGCGGGACTGATTACGAGATTGACCACGGATGTGACAAATATCCAGAATGCTTATCAGATGCTGCTCCGTATGTGTTTCAGGGCGCCCTTTACCATAATCTTTGCGATGACAGCGGCATTTTTGATCTCTCCAAGGCTGGCAAGGGTCTACCTGATTGCGGTGATCCTGCTTAGTATCGTACTTGCCTTGATTGTCAGGGGCGCAATGAAATACTTTAAAGAGGTATTTGAAAAATACGATGATCTGAATGCGACGATTCAGGAGAATGTCAAGGCAATCCGTGTAGTGAAGGCATATGTCCGTGAAGAATATGAAGAAAACCGACTGCGGAAAGCAAGTGAGAATATCTACAAAATGTTTGTAAAAGCTGAGAATCAGGTCATACTGAATTCTCCGGTCATGCAGCTTACCGTATATGCCTGCATCCTTTTGATCAGCTGGATGGGCGCTCATATGGTGGTGACCACGTCTTTCACAACCGGTGAGCTGATGGGACTGCTGACTTATTGTATGAATATTTTAATGAGCCTGATGATGATCTCCATGATCTTTGTTATGATGTCTATGAGTATCGCCAGTGCAGAACGTGTAGTGGAGGTTATTAATGAGGAGCCGGATATCGTGAATCCCGAAGATCCGATCATGGAAGTAAAGGATGGCAGCATTGAATTTGAAAATGTTGATTTTACTTATAATAAGGATAGAAGCGGAGAACCTGTTCTCAGGGAAATCAATCTGAAGATCAAGTCGGGGGAGACGATCGGTGTCATCGGCGGCACCGGAAGCGGAAAATCCAGTCTTATGATGCTGATCAGCCGCCTTTACGATACGTCGGAGGGCTGCGTGAAAGTCGGCGGTGAGGATGTCAGAAAATACGATTTGGAGGTGCTGCGGAAAGAGGTGTCTGTTGTTCAGCAGAAAAATGTGTTGTTCAGTGGGACGATCTTGGAAAATCTCCGATGGGGTGATAAAGAAGCTTCTGAGGAGGAGTGTATCAAGGCATGTAAGCTGGCATGTGCAGATGAGTTTATCCAAGCGATGCCGGAGAGATATAACACTTATATTGAGCAGGGCGGAGTCAATGTATCCGGCGGTCAGAGGCAGAGGCTTTGTATTGCAAGGGCGTTGCTGAAAAAGCCCAGGATACTGATTCTGGATGACAGCACCAGCGCTGTTGATACGGCAACGGATGCAAGGATCAGAAGGGCATTTGCGGAAGAGATCCCGGGGACGACGAAGCTGATCGTTTCGCAGAGGATTTCCAGTGTGGAGCATGCGGACCGTATCATTGTCATGGACGATGGAAGGATAGATGGTGTCGGAACCCATGAGGAGCTGCTGCAGCATAACGAGATCTACCGTGATGTATATGAATCCCAGACCGGCGGCAGTGGTGATTTTGACGAAGCAGGAGGACAGATATAATGGCAGAGGAAAGATTAAAAGAAGTAAAGCCCCCAAAGGGCGGTGGCCCGATGGGCCATGGCAGAGGTATGATGGGTCCCAAACCTAAGATTGAAAATCCGGGAAAGATTTTTAAACGAGTATTGGGTTATGTTTTGAAGGATTATACGGTTCATCTGATCATTGTGGTAATCGGCATTTTCGTATCTGTTTTTGCGCAGGTAAAGGGTACGTTTTTTTTAAGAGAATTGATTAATGGTTATATTGAGCCATTGGTGGGCAGCGACAACCCTGATTTTGGAGGACTGCTGCAGGCAATCCTTACGATGGCGGTGATCTTTCTGTTGGGGATCGCAGCGACCTATACTTACAATAAACTGATGATCTATATCACGCAGGGTACGCTTAGAAATCTTCGTGTCGAACTGTTTACCAGGATGGAGCGGCTTCCGGTGAAATATTTTGATACCCATTCCCATGGCGATATCATGTCGATCTATACGAATGATACCGATACCCTGCGACAGATGATCAGCCAGAGTATTCCGCAGCTTTTTTCCAGTGTGATCACGATCGTCAGCGTCTTTATCAGCATGGTGATCTTAAGCATTCCGCTGACTGTTCTTACGCTTGTAATGATAGCTGTCATGATGGTTACGACTGCAAAGGTAGCAGGGAAAAGCGGCAGTTATT
Organism: Lachnospiraceae bacterium UBA7481; assembly: GCA_002478505.1. Classification (GTDB taxonomy): domain Bacteria; phylum Bacillota; class Clostridia; order Lachnospirales; family Lachnospiraceae; genus NK4A136. The sequence goes on along the minus strand of DLOP01000148.1, from coordinate 925 downwards.
TTGTGGAGCAGCAGAAGAATCTCGGTATTTTAAATGGACAGATCGAGGAAATGATGGAAGGGCAGAAGACCGTTAAGGTATTCTGCCATGAGGAAGAGAGCAAAGAACAGTTTGATAAGATGAATGAGGAGCTGTTTGTCAGTGCGAATCGAGCCAACGCTTTTGTCAATATTCTGGGTCCCATCAATATGCAGCTGGGTTACTTAAGTTATGTGTTGTGCGCAGTTGTGGGAGGCATCCTTGCGATCAATCATGTCGGCGGACTGCTGCTGGGCGATCTTGCCAGTTTTCTAAACTTTAATAAGAGCATCAATATGCCGATCAGTCAGATCAGCCAGCAGTTTAACAGTATCGTTATGGCTCTTGCAGGCGCGGAAAGGATTTTTAAGCTTTTGGATGAGGAACCGGAGACGGATGAAGGCTATGTTACGCTGGTCAATGCAAAATACATTGACGATCCGAGGGGCGCTGCGGGATCCGTTCTGACGGAAACGGATGAGAGAACCGGCATCTGGGCGTGGAAGCACTATCATAAGGCGGATGATACGACGACCTATGTGGAGCTGAAGGGCGACGTGGTATTTGATGATGTTGACTTCGGATATAATGATGAAAAGATCGTCCTGCACAATATCAAACTGTTTGCAACGCCGGGACAGAAGATTGCCTTTGTAGGATCGACAGGCGCGGGAAAAACCACGATCACGAATCTGATCAACCGTTTTTATGATATTCAGGATGGTAAGATCCGCTATGACGGGATCAATATCAATAAGATCAAAAAGGATGACCTTAGAAAATCCTTGGGGATCGTATTGCAGGATACCCACCTTTTTACAGGAACGATCAAAGATAATATCCGTTATGGCAGACTGGATGCCTCGGACGAGGAAGTGGTGGCAGCGGCTAAGCTGGCCAATGCCCA
>DLOP01000022.1:67969-92069 GCA_002478505.1 Lachnospiraceae bacterium UBA7481 | reverse complement strand
CATCGCACAAGAATATTCAGTTGAACTTATCAATCGCCCTGAATATTTAAATCAACTCATTCAAAATAGAGATGTAGACCTGGTCAAGATCGTTACCGGTATTCGCAGGTGTGGAAAGTCCTCCCTGCTGGATCTGTTTCATCAGTACCTGTCTGATCACGGAGTGGCCGATTCCAATATTTTTCATATGAACTTGGAATCTCTGCGTTATCGAAATCTTTCTGATCATCTTGCTCTCTATGACTATGTCAGCGAACGCATCGCAAAAACCGGAAAGACCTATCTGATTTTCGATGAACTTCAAGCCGTGAAACATTGGGAAAAAGCTATTGAGTCTTTTCGTATTGATTTTGATGTGGATATTTATATCACAGGCTCCAATGCCTACCTGCTATCAACAGAATTTTCTACGTTGCTTTCCGGCAGATACGTGGAGATTCGTATGTTGCCACTATCCTTCAAAGAATTTTTGACCTTCTGCGAATTTGGTCCTTCCGTCACTGTGGAAGAAAAATTCCAAAGATATCTTCAGTTTGGAGGCATGCCGATTCTGAGAGAATACCAGTTCAACGAAGCAAGAAGCAATCAGGCACTGGAAGGTATCTATTCAACTGTGATATTGCGAGATATTCTCCAGCGTAACAATCAAGCCGATCAGGGGATGCTGCAAAAAATTATGCTGTTTCTTTGCTCCAATATCGGCAGCATCACTTCCCCAAACAGCATCGGCAATGTTTTATCCCATGAAGGAGACATCCAAAACAGAAAAGGAAAAAATGTCGCAGGAAAAACAGTTGATAAATATATTTCCATGCTGCACAGCGCATTTATCTTTTACTCCGTTAGCAGATATGATGTAAAAGGCAAGCAGCTGCTAAAAACATTAGGAAAGAATTACATCATCGATATGGGATTCCGCAATATGCTTCTCGGCTATCGTGATGCTGACCGGGGGCATATCATTGAAAATATTGTATTCTTGGAACTGATTCGGCGTGACTACTGTGTCTACATCGGAAAATTTGGAGATACAGAAATCGATTTTGTAGCAGAAAAGCCGAATGATAAGCTGTATATCCAAGTAACAGAAAGCATGCAATCGCCTGAAACTCGTGAACGGGAACTCAGACCGTTGCGCATGATCCCCGACAACTATGAGAAAATCATATTATCAATGAACAGGGACTTCATCAATTCATATGACGGAATCAAGTCCCTGTATCTGATTGATTGGTTACTGTCCTCTTAAAAGTGTTTGCCTAATCAAGCAGACCTCATCCTTGCTTTCTTATATGATCAGTAAGAAACAATAAGCTGCATTTTAAATTGTTCTTCACCATATACGGCATGTGAAATATCCTTCGGCATGATCAAAGTCTCACCTTCCTTCAGGAAAAAGACTTCCCCGCCAACAGTAAAACGTCCGGTTCCTTCCAGAACGGTTACCATCGCATCCCCACCTGCGGCATGGGTGGATATTTCTTCCCCCTTATCAAATGAAAAAATTGTCATGCTGACCTTATCATTCTGCACAAGTGTTTTACTGACCACCTGACCCGGCTGATATTCAATCTGGTCTTTCAACTGTAATTTTGTTTGTTTTTCAATGTTTTTGTACATGACTCATTCCCTTTCTTAATCATTAAAAATATCTATATGCTTTACAATTTTTCAGCCAATCTGTATAGCTGCCCGATAAAACCTGAAGTTATAGAGTTAATCATCACAAACATTTAACTTCTAACAGCTTCTTTATATCCTCATAATGTTCTTGACATATAACTCTATAATGTATCCAACCACTATCGCCACAAGGATATTTATTATCAATATAATCTTGAGTATATTTTTTCATCTCATCATAAATCGCTTCATATTGTACATTTGTTAATCTCACCATAACTGTAAATGCACCAGCTTCAGCAAAGATATTACACATAAGCTTTTTCTTTTTATAATGTCCTATTCCCCATCCATATTTATTCCCATAGGGAAAAACCACTTTCTGTTCTGTACTAAAAGCAGTTGTTAACCAATCATTTATCATAGAAAAACGTTCTGCATTTTCTGCACAGTACTCCCCCATTTCTTCTATTGTTGGCACAACTTGTTTATTCAACATTCTTTCGTACATAATTACCCTCCAAGTTCAATTACATACTTGTTTTTAGCACTTCACAAAGCCGGAATTGTTCAATCTAACTTTAAGGCATCATCCAAATCCCAACTGTACAAAATATGACATTTCAAACATTCATACATATAATCCTCAGATATTGAAGTTTTACCGAGAATTTCTCCACATTCAGGACATCTAATACACCATTCAATGTCCCAGCCATCAAGTATTCTCCATTCGAATTCATCTTTGAAATCGTTATAACACTCTTCACAAATGCAACAGGATAAGTCGGTAGGAACAAACCACCACTGATGTATATTATCCTGCACTGGTTCTAAGCAAAATTCACAATGTTTCAAATGAGGGGCATGTTTACAAATTTCTCCACCATCAGTCGGATTGATATTTGCTTTTTTCAAATATTCAACATCATTCAATAAACGCCAATCATCTTTTTCAACCACAGTAGCATCCCTCCAAATTTCGATTTGATTATTTACCTTTCCTGAATCTTCCACCTCCCCGGTAAGTATTAGCGAAACAAGTAAAGCATTGACCACAATTTTTGCATTTGATTACATGACTTATAACATCATCAATCCAATGTCCATTTATATCTTGTACCCTATCTATGTCACAATCCTTTGATTCGAATAGAAAATTTCCGTTATCTACCAAAGATTGTATATAATTTAGACAGTCAAGATACTCTTTAGGAGTAGGAAAGAAATCAATGGTCTTTACTTTTTCACATATTTCACACATAGTTTTCTCCTTGTCAACTTGCGATTTGTTGATTAACTTAAGTCAGACTCGCAAACGCTTCGCTTTTTGCTCGTATCCCTCGCTTTCAGCTCGGTCAATTCCAGTTTATCTTCATAGATTATAATCTATTTTTATCAAATACTCAATTCCCCAGCCTTATATTTCCTCAGACATTAGGTTTTCAAATTCTTTTTTGAACCGCTTTGACAATATGCAGTATAGAGCAATAAAAATGCAAAATATCACCTTGATAACCCTTATCGTCATTCCAACTTCAACCGAATACGGCGATAATAATTGGCTGTTCAGTAAGTTCCCAAACATATGTGTCAAAGCCCCTGCCAAAATACTGCGTTTTGTCTTAACATAAACATATGATACTACAAAGTTAAGCATTATGATCGAGGGAATATATAATATAGCGTCAATCGGAGAAGTCTGTAACAAATCATATTGTGCCTGTCCGGGGGTAAAGTACCATGGCAAATGCCATATCCCCCAAAGAAATCCGAGAATAAGTGTTGCTCCTACAAATCCAAATCGTGCAAACAACTTATCTAGCGAATAGCCACGCCACCCAAATTCTTCATTGAGTGGTCCGGATACCAATGAAATAAGTAAGATCGGTAATATATATACGGGATTTCTGATGATTGCATATAGGAAGTCCATTCCTGGTATTTCAAGTCCAAGCAGTTTTGTGCTGATGATCAGTCCCAAGAAAGAAATGAGCGCAAAGAAGATGATAATAAATGCCAACCATTTCAATCCCATATAGCGGAAACTAAAACATCTTCTGAAATAATCCCTTTTTTCTTCTTTTGAATATGTCAAAAAAACAAGAAACAGCGCCGTTACAGATGGTGCACCACCACCAAAATAGAATAAAAAAGTTCCGATAGGGGTTCCCACTAACCCTAACGCTAATGGCGCAAATCCAAATCCCCAAGTCCATGCAAAAGTGATTGCAAAAAAGAGTACAAGGTAGATGCTGTTATCACTCGCTCTTGTTTTCATTTTTTCTTTTCTCCTCTAATTTCTTATTGATAAAATCAATATTTCTTTTAACGATCGCAATATCAAGGAAATATGCCGGGATATAAACGATGGCCACATATAGAAATGCCGCCCACCAATTTGATTTCATAAACCAATTTACAAAATAGCCATATAATAATACAAATACTGATATTGCAAGATATTCGCAAATAACATTAACAAAACAATTTTCGAAAGCAAGCCTTTCTGCAAAGTATTGAATCACCGAAACGGTAAAAGCCAATACAAATAATTCAAATACCAGCAACATTTCCTCTGTCGTTCCAATCATGATATACGACACCAAGAAAACAACTGCAATCATTAGTGCCGCAAGTATGAGTGTTTTCTGCATTATTTGTTTCATCACATGATCTCCTGTATCAATCTTTTTATATCTTTTAGATATGTCCGCCCAACGATCAACCGTTCTTCGTTGTCAAGTGTTGCTTCAAGCTGACTGTTTGCCAGTTGGCGTACACAATATAACTTTTCTGCATTCATCAGACAGGACTTGCTGATCCGTATAATATTAGTTCCATGCAAATCTTCCTCTATCTCATATAGTCTTTTGCTTATTGTATAAACTTCACTTTTCGTATATATAAATGTTCTTCGTTCAACAGACTCAATATAGTAAATATCCGAAGCCGAAATACATATTTCCTTTCCGTCTTTACTGCCACATATTTTTAGATTGAGTTGCTCCAAATGATAGATAATCTTTTTAGTATGCTCATCAAGATAGGGATATTCTATTGTTATGGTAAGCGGCTTGCCGTCCACTTGCCTTTTTATAATTTTCATTTTTATCGCCTCCAAAAGTATATTATCATAACAGAACCATGTAAAAAAGAGCCGTTAACATGACTTACAAATCTGTAGTTGTCAACTACAAGGTTGGCTCTATAAAAGACAAGACGGCAGACATTTCTGCCGCCGTTTCCAAAATTTACTATCTCTGTTTTCATATGTCAAACCGGAATTTTATGTTAGAACTTTCCAACTCATTTGATGATATTTTGATGTTGCATCAATAAAACCTAACGACTTATATAATTGGTATCCATCTTCTGTTGCTTTAAGTTCTACAACACTCAATCCCATATTGCACGCATCATCCATCAACATATTCATAAGATGTCGCGCATAACCATTATGTCGATGTTCCGGTCTTGTATATACATTTAAAACAGTCCCCGTTTTTCCGGTAATAAAAGCAGGACTCATTGGTTTTTCAATCACAAGCAATAGGGCACAAGCTATAATTTCCCCCTCATTTCTTGCCACATAGCCAAATATAGTATTATTTAGATTCCGCATAAAATAATCCGGCAGATTCTGCTTAATCGTCTCTAAATCTCTTCCATTCAATTCGCCATTATCTTCTGTCAGATAAGCAACCCTTAACTCTGTCAGTTGTTTCAAGTCTTCCATTGATGCCTTGTTATAAACCATATATTGTCTCCTGCAAATTCCAATTTCTCCCCTATTATTACGAACCCTGAAAACTTAATTTTGATGTTTAATAATCCATTGCAAAATTTCCTTTTCACCAATATTACCCGATGCCAGCGCAAGAATCACGTCACTTAACTCCTTTTGACTGTAAGATAATTCATATCCGTTTAACGCCAGAAAAACCAGCATCACATGCGTACCAAGTCTTTTGTTTCCATCTAGCATTGCATGATTTTTTACCAATCCAAAACAAAGCCTTGCTGCTTTAGCCTGAACACTCGGATAAAGCTCTTTTCCTTCAAATGACTGAAAAGGATTATTTAGTGCCAAGTCCAACATTCCCTCATCGCGAATACCAGCACTTCCTCCAGTGGCTTCTATCAAACTTGCATGAATCTTTAATATCTGTTCTTTGCTTAAAATAATCATTTTGCAAGAACCTCATACGCTTCCATATTTTGTTTTATCAGCCTCTCAGATATCGCAAAAACATCTTCATTATTGGCAACTTTTTCTTCTTCTGCCTTACTGAAATCAATGACCAAATATCTGGGCACGTTATTTTTCAGAATAACCGCCGTTCCATGTTCTTCTACTACTTTAACTACCTTTGAAAAATTTTGATTCGCTTCTGTAATTGAAATCATTGTGTTTGTATCTATTGTCATTTTATGCACCTCGCTTCTAATCACATTATATGCAAATTCTAGCTAGAAAACAACCTATTTATGAAATATTTTAAATTGTTATATGGCTGAAAAGTTATGTTAAAACCACGCCGCTAATTAAAGCGGCGTGGTTTCCTGCATACTTCTTACAGCTATCCGATCTGTCCGGATCTATTCTGTCATTAGCACGACACTTATTCCTCTGATATAGGTTCATTCGTATCAATATGCAGAATACTTCCATCCACAGCATCAATGATACATGTATAAGAAGAATGGTCGCTTGAATTGTAAAAATTTACCAAATAAGCCAGATCTCCCTTATGCTCATAATCCGTTTCCCCTGATATATCCAATATAAGCACTGCCACAGAACCGTCCTGATATCTCAATATTTCTTTTCCTTCCGCTCTCCCGCCAAGATCGGACTCCATCTGTTTCGTTGCAATCTCTATTGCTTCCTCTTCAGTGATTCCGCCTGCGGCCCGTATCGCTTCCCGCTGTTGTTCTCTCTCTGCCTCCATCTCCGCTCTCGCTTCCTGCGCTGCCGGTGTCTGTGAGACAGCATAGCTCATCTTATGTTGAAAATCAATGATCTCCAACATTTCTTCGTCCGTCATTTCCTGATCCGGCAGATGGAAAACACCCGTAGATCTGATATAGCAGAGTGTTCCTTCCGGCGCATCTTCCGCATTGTCCACCTGCGTTATGACATTTTCAGGAAATGTCCCCTCCTTATATGCCTGCCAGAGCACCTGACTTCGTTCTTCCTCATCGGCGGTATATTCCCTTGAGAAACCGTCCGCCATGCCTGTTGTCTGCTGCGGTCCTTCATCATCCGTTGAATCAGGATCTGCAGATGCATTCTGAGTAGCGTATGCATCCTGCTCCCGTATCATAATGACGATATCCTCAACCTCCTCTGTGGGCATATTTTCCATCCGTTCCCTTACGATATTTGCCACGAATGCCCGTACCGGGAAGCCGATTGCAAGCACAGCCAGTGTGATTGCCGCTGCTGATGCCGCCATTTTTTTTCTGTATTTCGTTTTTCTGTTTCTGTATTTCATCTGTTTCTGAACATTTTTGATGATCTCCTCCTGCATCTCTTCTGAAATATGTACCTGGTCCATTGCTTCTTTTAACTCAAATCTATCCATCTGTTATATGCCTCCTTCCATACTGACCGCATTCCGCATCTGTTCCCTGCCCCGCAGCAGCCTCGTTTTTACCGCGCCTTCCGTGATACCAAGGATATCCGCTATTTCCTTTATGTGATATCCCTCTACATAGTGCAGATAAATGACGGTTTTCTGCTTGACCGGCAATGCGAAAAGTTCTTTTAATGTTTCTCTCTGTTCCGGTGCCACAAGTATGTTTTCCATTTCGTCGATGTCAACCTTCGGGTGCCGGAGCCTAAAGCGTATCATATCACGGCAGATATTAGTAGCCACCCGGATCAGCCAAGCCTTTTCATGTTCCTCATCACGAAATTTCGGCTTCTTCTCCAAATACCGGCAAAAGGTATCCTGAATGGCATCCTGCGCGTCCTGCTCGTTGCAAAGTATAACAATACAGACTTTGTAGAGTGTATCGCTATATTTTATGACCGCTTCTCTTATGTTCGTCTCGATGTCCATGTGTTTCACCTCCTATGCTTTTAACACGTATAAAGAGGGTAAAAGGTTACACGTTTTTCAAATTTAAAATTGTTAAAATAAACACTTACGTTACTGCAAAATAAAAGGAACTGCATTTATCCGCAATTCCCTGTTACTGCAAATGTATCAATTTACAGCCTATTGACGATATCCCTCGGCAAGCCCTCAAACAGCGCTTCCATTTCCGCAAGCGTCAGCCCACGGATAAACGCCCATCCGTCTTGTTGCGCAAGGATATACGGCTGAAGCCTTTTTATCGCCTCATGATACTCTATTTCCCCAAGAACGCTGTCCTTTGTAATGCTCACCATGGAAATCAGCCACAGATCTATCGTTTTGCCGCTTATCGCCCACTGTTTTTCGGGAACCAGAGGAAACAACGAATCGGTAGTTTCGGTAAGCGCCAAGCCTACTACTAATTTACCTTCCTTTTCATAAACACGCGGATTGGCCCTATACGCCTCCTGCCATCGGCGGTTAATATCGCTGTACACCTGCTGAAAGTTGCTGTCCGGATTACCGCCAGCCTTATCCGTACTTTTTGTTTTTTTCTTAAAAAATCCCATTTTATTCTTCTCCTCGCTTATGTTGTCATGACTGTATTGTCATGACTGCTTATCATTAATTTTAAATTTCAATTTCTTTCCGCCCAAATGATCCGCCCATTTTTCGGGGTAAAATTCATAGTAAGAAACCTTATTTTTTCTCCTGTACTCGGCAGCCTGAGGAAGATTGCACCACAAGCCCGAGGGAATTGAGATCACTAGCGGATAAAGCGGTCCCAGAATGATAGACTGAATCGTATGACCATACTCATGAACAAGTGTCCTTACATAATCACCGCTCTTTGGAATTTCCGTAATATCCTCGTCCTCGCGGGCCTTGCGCATAAAAATAAACATCCCCATCCCAAGGCTGAATTTTTCGGAAGCCCACTCCGTTACAACCGCCCCATGGTAACGAAAATGCCGGTTTTTGATATGCCACAGAAAGATCCCAAGACCTATCAGATTCTGCAAGATCCCCCATGTCCACTGTAGAAGGATATAAACTACCAAGTATAACATTAACGCCGTTCCCTCCTATTGATGTTTCAGCCTCTCCATTTGAACCGCCGTCAATGGCAGGATAATTTCTCCAATACAAAACAACCACATGACAAATCAGAATTTACAAGGCTATCTTGTATATATCCGCATCTTCACCCTCAAATTTAAAACTTCGTTCATAAATACCACCATTATATTTTATTGTTCTTACAGAAGGCTCATTGTCTCGTTCAACAGATAAGTGCAGTTCATTCATTCCAACACTCGCTGCAATTTTTATTAATTGTCGTAACATTTCTGTTGCATAGCCTTTTCTTCTTTCAGATGGCCGGACACTATAACCACAATTCCCCAAATCTTCCAAAAAATCATTGAGAGTATGTCTTAAATCAATAATTCCAATAATCCTATTTGTTTCATCTACAGCAAAGAAGGTATCTGTCACAACCCAATTAGGATTTACGGTTTCAATATTTGTATTAGCAATTACAGCTTTCAGCCATTCATCATAGTCATCTGTTTTATCCAGCAATTCACTGCCATTAATTATCATTTCATCATGATCAAAAAATTCTTGTCTAAAATCTATTGCTTGTTTTTTTAGTTCCGCTGTGGGTCTAATTAATTTGATATTCATTTTTCATCCTTCTAATTATAGTTTATTTCCGTAATTATATTCTGTTCTTATCAAATACACGATCCGAAAAAGAGAGTTTAATTGATCCTGCTCGCATCAATCTCTTGTAATATAAGCATTTTATCCATATCTGTTAAATTATCTTTGTAATTCTCTATGTATTCTTTAAGTTTATCTACTCTGATGATATCATAAGGCAGCTTTATATTATTCTTAATAAATAATTCCGTATTACTCAAAACCAGAATTGGATGCACAGGCATGGGATAAGATATTATACTTTGCAGATGTTTCTGTTCTGCCAATACCTGTTCTGTAGGCGAAGTTAAATCCCGATTATTCCCATTTTTTCTTATGATCCATTTGTCTCCTTCATCAATAAATAGGGAAGCTTTACTAGGTCTGCCATAAGACATTCCAAAAGCTTTGGTTTCAATTGAAAAAATGCCGCTTCTTCCAATAACGAGATGATCATATTCTTTTGCAACATCGCCACACTTTATAACCGGTCCATTGATAACGGCATACTGACTTGGATTTAATTTTTCAAGCTCATCTCTTACTGTCCGTTCTCCCTGATTTCCAACTTCTTTTCTTTGAAATTCTTCTTGATCCACTTTATGATTCTTTAATTTACTATCTCTGGTTTCATAGGATGGTCTTTTGTCCACTCCTGTCACACCAATATCCAAAAGGAACCTTCTGTATTCTTCCTTTCTTGAACTACTTAAATTGGGATTAGGAATTACTATATTGAAAAATATCCCTTTAAGGTCGCCTTTTTCTTTTCCCAAATAATCCTGATGTACGATCTGTCCGGATCTTCTTCGTATATATCCCCCCTGATAAGAATACAAGAACCGCATAAATGCAAGAAACTCCTCATCCGAACAATGCGGTCTCAGTTTCACTTTTTCCTTCTGAAAATCTTCTGTGGATACCCATTGATCCTTCTTAGAACCTGATAATAATGGAATAATCACTATTACAACGAATACAACCAGAATTATTCCAGATATCAAAATTTCTTTATCCATAGTAAACACTCCGTTAATTTACTCTTCATAACGCAATTCAATCGTTCGATTCGGCTCAACCAATTCTATCGAATATCCTTATATAGCAAACAATAATCAACTTCAATATTTCCCATTTGTTCTTTTAACCAATACATGGCGTCATCTAATGCTTTATTGTAAATGATTGGCGCCATATGCTCACAAAATAATGAAATAATCTGCTGTTCCTCAATCATTCCAATTTCTTGACCCCGAACATCCAGATAAAATGCTTTTATTTCACTGGCAAGATGTTTCTTCTGTTCATCACTCAGTCGGATTACCTCATTTAGGTTTCTTCTGTTCATTTGCTACTCCTCCAATATCCGTTAAATCATTCTTATATTTCTCTATTCTTTTTTTGTTATTGGTTTTACTGTACCGCTTAGCTTTGGTATGATCCGCCGTCACATTTTTAATCGGATAATACAAATTATATCATACATTGTAGTTTTTGTCTGTTTTTTCGTTGTTCCAACTTTATTCCGACAGAAAAATAGGTTATAAAAATAACCTTTCCAAAACAAACCATTTGCATCTTTTTCTTGACTTTTCCAAGTTAAATTGTTATTTTTTTTTTAGACAAACATAAATGAAGCGAACCACAATGAGTTTGATATGGATGTTGACAATGGGAACAGTTATTTTACTAAAAAAGGAGACGGAAAACAAGATGAATGAGACAACAAAGAAAATAGCAGAAAGTTTTCAGTGTAAGTATACGGTATTTGAAAAGGGAACGGCTCCAAGGCTTGTAGAGCAGGCATACATGGAAGCATTGGATGCCGGTAAAGCAAAGGGGTTCTATCCGGCAGTGCTTCTGATGGATGAATATGTAGAGGAGTGGCTGGGGGAAATCGTAAAGGGGGAATATGACAAGGATGGGATCATTGCAAGCTGCAACGAAAACGGCAGGGATATTCTGAAGGAGCGCTTTAAAGAGTATACGGAAGAATATAAAAATGAAGAACTGGAAAAGTTGATAGGAAAAGAAACAGAGGGAGAGACGCTGGAGCATTTTATAGGATATTGCTCATTTACAGACGGAATGCTCGAGGAGGATACGCTGTTGTTAGAAATTCCGGCGAGGAATCCTTGGGAGATAATCGGATACCTGCCTATGGGTGGTTGGAATGAGTGCCCTGCGCCGGAGGAGATGATTTCTATCTGTAAATACTGGTATGATAAATATGGTGCAATTCCTGCCGTATTTACACATGATGTGATGGAATTCTATGCTCCTCTGGGATTAAACGGAACAGATAGTATGGAAGCTGCGAAGGAGCAGTATGCCTTCTGTGCGGACAGGGTAGAGCAGGGAACTGCTACCTATACCATTTCCGAACTGGCGGCAGGCCTGAAAGAATCAAAGGTATGGTATTTCTGGTGGGATTAAGTAAAACTTATACCCTGATGCAGTGAGACTTCAATTACTTCCAAATGCTTTACCTTTTCATAGGTATCCCAAACATTCTGTTTTTATAGCATTATGTACATTATCTATCTCTTCTTTCGACTCTTTAACCAAAATCTGCTCCAGCATGTTAATTACTGCATTTAAATTCAGTTTAACTTCCGTTACAATATCTAGATTGCGTGGAAAAGGGCAGGTATTATCAATTGTAATTTCTGGCTCCTCTCCTTTTATATCGTTGCAAACTTCTGTTGCAAACTGATTCACTTCATTGGCCATAGCTTCAGTAGGGGTACTCTGTAGTACATTAAGATATTGTTTACATACTTGCAATGACATTTTACGTTTCTTTATCTTATTTGTAGTATCGATAGATTTTATAATATCTTCATTCATTCCTTTTATCAATCCCCCATATTTAATTTCACATTTTGCAATTAAGCAAATACCGTCTTGTCTTACGCTCTCCCTCTACAATCAGCAATTCCTCTTCTACCATTTCTTTTAGAATACGCTTTACAGTAGAGTCTGCCAAGTTCAATAACTCTCGTGCCTCCTTGTTACTGATAGAGCCATTATCTTTAACATATTCGAGGATCAATTCCTGCCTACTATCATTTATCGGCTTTTTATCGGCTTTTATCGGCTTTTTATCGGCTTTTTCTTCTGGACGATAGAAACAGACCACAAAACCTGATTTCAACTTCTTAAATTCATATCCCACATTTGCCTTATCACAGGCTTCTGCAATGCGCCTCAACCCTGTACCAAAGCTTTCAATATCTTTGGAATAATACAAAATTCTTGCAATTTTAGGATTTCTACGAATCGGACGCTCTGCCTTTTCAATAAAATCCTGAGGATCAAATCCTTCTGGAAACGCACCCGGATTATAAATTTCAATCCGATTCTTATAGATGGCTACTTCATTACTTTGACCAGAGGCATAATCTTTGTGGCAAAAGGAATTCAGTAGAGCTTCCCTGATCGCATCTATAGGGATTTCCGGTATCTCCGTGCGCTGTAATGTTCCTGTAAATTCAACTCGCCAATGAATATTACTCTTAATATATGCTTCCGCAATATCCACAAGCTGCAGTACCGGTCCGTGATGTCTTTGAATATCATTAAATGTCAGTCTCTCATCGGTTGCAAATATTGCCAACTGCACATCTTGAATAATATCATCACTAAAAAGAGCTTTGCCCGCATTTAATAAATCATTACCAGATGTTAACTCCAACTGATTTAGAACAGTTTCTTTATCCGTATAAGAAATTGCAATTCTTCCAACATCATGCGCTTGAGTTGTATATTTCTTAAGTAACTCCTCATCTGCATCTGCAATTGTTTTGTTCGACACCAGATTTTCCCAACGATTTCCTTCACGACCACTTTTCAAAAGTAAGTCTGTGATTTGCTCTGGAGACATAACCAAGTCTTCATCTGCAACCCTGATTCTTGCCACACCCTGTGCAAAATAAGGCACTTGACTCCCCTCAAATTTCACATAAATACATTCCCTGCCATCTATCATAACCTTGCTGATTTCAGGATATATAGAAGGTTCAATGGAATTCTTTATTTTCTGGCTCACTTCACGCAGGGATTCTTCCGTGACAACTTGTCCAACAGGTGTTCCATCCGGTTTCACTCCAAAATATAATTCACCATGCTGATGCTTGTTCAGCATGGCACAAATAGATTGCACTGCTTCCTTTAATTCCCCTGTTGATTTTTTAAATTCTAATGTTTCAGTTTCAATACCCAGATTCAAGTTCTCACCTGCTTTCCTACTTTATAACCATGTTTTCAGATTTATTATAAAGTAGTTCAAATAAATATGCCATAGGAAATTTTGATACTTTATTGTTGAAATCAGACAATTTCTGTAATATTCAATTGTTTTTTGTCCAAATCATTTGTTGCACTGCGATCCACTAACTCCTGTAGCTTCTTCTCCACCTTCTTTTTATTCACCTGAACTAATACATCCAATAGCATTTAAGCAGTATCCTGCGCTGAAGGAATCCCTCTTATAACGATTAATCTTATTAAATGCCTCCCAGGTGGGAACTCCTCTTCTTTGAAAAATCGTTCCCACTCTGTATCCGAGAACTTGTAATCATTCAACTCCTCCAACTTCGATCGATTGTTAGCAACCATATCTTCGTCGGTGTGAATATTAATGTATTCATTTCCCTACTCTGTAAGTATATGAATGAATTCTTTTTCAAGCTCCTCTTCGCCTTGATATGCATCCGAGCGTTTTTTTACAGGCTCATATGTTGTAACAACAGTATCTTGATATTCCTTATTTGTTTGCTGGCATGTAATATACCCCTGTAAGTTTGCCAACCACCATTTAAACGCCTCATCCAATCCTGCCAAATCATCTTCAAGAGTTACCAATCCTTTTCCCGTAAGTTTATAGAAAGCTTGTCGATCTCCATTTTCTTCATGATCCTTTATAATTTGATTATAAACAGTTTCATAGGCATCCATGATAGATCTCATTAAGTCTTCAACGTCATAGTTTCCATTTTTCAAGCTCATACTGCTTATTTCCTGCATTGCCTTGTAATGTTCCCATGCCACCTCATTTGTGTTTTGTAATGATATCATGCTAACCATTATGTCATCAGATTCAACTTCAAATCCACTTAACTTCTCTCGTAACGCATCGATTCCTTCGTCTGATATTGTTACATCAACCGCCTTGGTCTCAGATAAATGTTCTTGCGCATCTTTCATATATGAGGGGAACAGTACGTGTTTCTGCTGCATCCAACAAATAAGAACTATAGTTATCATAAGGTGTTTGCGATGTTTGCTGTATTCTCATACTATCATCCCCTTTAAAATTCTATTATATTAATTCTTCCTTTTCGAAATTGTGTACCTGTAATAAATAGGTTATAATAACATTAACAAATCGGGACTTATACACTTTGGGCGAAGACTATGTAATAAAACGGACTTGTCAAGGAGAGAAACATATGGGAATGATAGGCACTTATATAGCTGTTGAAAACTTTCTGTTGAGCCAAATTATCAATGGCGAAAAAAGCATTCTTGAGATTGCCCCTACGCAATATCAATCCTTAAATGTAGATAAATCATGGCAGGCAATACATTATCTCTTGTGTAAAGATATAAAAAATGGAAAGCCACCTATGGGCTACGTTGTTCCAATAAGGGACGATAACGAGTTAGATTGCGAATTAGAATTTGGAGCCTTTTATATTACCGCGCAACAAGTTAAAGAAGCAACCAATTATCTAAACTCATTAGACGATAATGTTTTGGAAAACATGTATGATTTTACGTCAATGCAAGAAAATGCAGTATATCCACTTCACGGAAACGAAAATGAAATGGACACAGGATTTTTTTACGGATACATATATTCATATCTAATAAAGTTGAGAGAGTATTTTAATCAAACAGCAGAAAAAGGGTATGCTATTATTTTATATTTCAGTTAGGCATGAGTGTGTACTAATGGAATAAATTTCTTTACCCTATTGGAAAATATGTACTTACAGCTTCTAATTTATGGAGTGATTAATAGGAACACTTTTCCAAAAAGAGAGTATTAATTTTATCGGCTAAACACACACTGCTCTTTATATGCGAAACACAAAAATCCATGATGCGAACTCAAACGCATTTGTTCCGGTGATTGCTTTACCCTTTTTCTTTAGCTAATTTCTCATACTTCAACTGATACTCTATCAGCCGCGGAATGTATTCCGGCGGAGTGCGCCGCCCCGCCTCCCAATCTTCCAATGTGCGGACAGGTATCCCCGTATGATGCGAAAATTCTTTCCTGTTCTCTCCCGCTTCCTCGCGAAGTTCCGTTATTCTTTTTGCTATATCCATATTGATACCCCTCTATGCAATGCAAAATATATGTCATAATTATGTAAGAACCATCACTGGATTTTTTATCAGAATATCCACCAACTGCGTATATACTGCCCTGTCCTGAACTTCCATGATGGTCGTTGTCTTTTTTCCGGCATCTTTGGAAGAAGCGCCACAATGATAGATTTTTTCGCTCCGCTTCCCATAATCCAGAATAATATATCTGTCATGCATCGTGTTATTAGTTTTCTTAAAGTCAATCCGAATGCTTGGAAACTCATTCTGGAAATCATTCAGATCCCCTAACCTCAAATGATTCTGTTTGTTATCAGAGAACACTGTAACCACAACATTGGAATTGACATTTCTGAGATGCATGATGGATTTGATCCCTATGTAATCATCAATAATAAAAATGCTACTTTTTGCTCTTGCATAAATTCCCTGATATGCAACATCAGCTTCCGCAAGCTGACCATTCATAATCAGAAATTCTTTTCCCGTATCTGATGATGCAAAATTCTTGAATATTTTTGGCAGATCTGATTTACGGAGCATCTCATCAGTGATCTTTGCAATGGCGGCTGTGTTTTCACTGGTCTGGATGGCAAGCCGTGTAATATCATCCGTTCCAATCAGGACGCGATTTTTTGAAATATAATCTTTCATTCCCTTAAAGATACGGATCAATGCCTTGCTCTGAGCGATGGCCAAATCACCTTTCAAAACAGTCATCAGCATATAAATACCAGTTTCTGTAAACGCATATGGAAGTTTCCGTGTGCCGCCCCAACTTGATGTCGATTTTTTCGACATCAAGTTTTCGAACTCACCTTTCGTCAGCTGAAAACGAAAATCATCATCAAATCGTTCAACGTTATTTTTTACCTGCTCATTAAAACGTCTCGTCTCATATCCATATATACGAGCCAAATCTATATCCAGCATCACTTTCTGCCCACGTATAATGTAAATCAAATTTTCTACAGTTTCCTTATCCACAATGGCAATTTCAGTTGTTACTTCCCCTGTATTTTTCATTGCATCACCTTTTTCAATCAATTTTCAATACCTCTCATTAAAGTTTATCTTATTAAAACAAACTTTGTTTCTTCATCAGCTTCTCATACTTCATCTGATACTCTATCAGCCGCGGAATGTATTCCGGCGGGGTGCGCCGCCCCGCCTCCCAGTCTTCTAATGTGCGGACAGGTATTCCCGTATGAACCGAAAATTCTTTCCTGTTCTCACCCGCTTCCTCGCGAAGTCCCGTTATTCTTTTTGCTATATCCATATCCCTGCAACCCACGCATTGCGATATATTTATCATAGCACCGGATGGGTTTCTGCGCAACACATATCTGCTATTTGTACTGTCATTTGCTCTTTCAGTCGCCCATTTTAAAATTTCTTGACACCAGATAAACTTCGTGATAATCTCGTTCTAAAGAGAGGCGGTTTTTTACCGTACGGTCTTCGGGCTAAAGCGGCGTACTCGCTTCTTTTTTATGTTTATGATGTCATATAAGCAGAGCATATCTTTCTTTATTCTGACAACTGCTGTTGCCTGATATGCATTCCTTCGCATGGTTCCAGCATCATCTATAGGTATTCCCCAACTTTCACTCAAAGCTGGAGGCTGTTGCTCGTTTTTGTTTCCTCTTATATCCTGCTCCTTTACAAAAAAATAGAGCATATAGATTAGTTCCTATACACTCTGACGCTGTGTAACTATTCCGTTGTGATCAAATCAAATTATACCGCTTCATTTCCTCTCTACATTTGGCGCATAATTTACCTATAATCCTATTTGAGTATCCTTGTAATGGTTCTATCTTTCCCTGATAATACGCTGTATGCCACATTCTGAGAATAGGAATTTGTTTGTCATCTATGACAAAATATATTTTACCTCCAATTTGTTTTGCACCCAGAAAGTTGATATGCAAGTCTATATCATAGGTCTTTGTTCCTAACCATACAACAACATCTGGATTTATAATTTCAATTTCTTTCTTAATAAACTCCTTATAATATTTGCAATACTCATAAATATGCAATGCTCCCTTTACATCAGCACCACCGCCTCGTTTGTTCAAATCCATAACTGCATAATGGATCGTTGCTTCTGAATCAGACATTTCATTTATTCCAATTTCTGCAACGACTTTATATATGGCGGAAGTCCGCTCCCTCATCTTTCCCAACCAATCATCACAACCAGTTTCATAATATTTCCGATAATCATCTATGTTGCTAGGTTTTGGGTTAAACTTGGCAGAGTATTCATCATCATTAGCTTCATTTGAAATAAACAGCACTTTTCTTTTTTCCTTAGAGAAAACAGCTTCATCAATAATTCCATCTCTCCTAAAATGGCTTTTGGTAATATTCTTACCACCTCGTGTTAGTTCCCACGAAAAATCCGGCTCGTTTTCCTGCGCATATTCCCATTCAATAAAAAGTTGCTCTAATTGCTCTGATTTAGATACCATACCCTTATCCTCTTTCCAAATGTAATCTTAAATTATTGTGTTTAATACACACCCCATCCAGCTTCTATTTCACCTCAACACAATACTAGGCATGGATTTTAGATAATAAGCACACCGTCTCCACATTCCCCGTCCCCGGAAACATATCCACCATTCCCAGTCTTCTGATCTCATATCCCGCCTCTGTCAATGGTCCCAGATCCCTTGCCAGACTGGTTGGCTTACAGGATATATAGACCATATTTTCCACACCATATCCGATGATTTTTTGCAGAGCCTTAGGGTGGATTCCATCCCGCGGCGGGTCAAGAATGATATAATCCGGCTTTTCTGTGATCTCGTCCAATACCTTCAAAACGTCTCCTGCTAAAAATTCACAGTTATTTAATCCGTTAAATGCCGCATTCTTTTTGGCGGCTTCCACTGCATCTTCCACGATCTCCACGCCAATCACTTTCTTCGCCGCCGGGGCGAGCATCTGCGCGATCGTACCTGTTCCGCTGTAAAGATCGTACACAACGCTTCCCGCTTCCTTTCCCTGTACATATTTCCTCACCAGTTCATATAAGACCTCCGCTCCAAGACTGTTCGTCTGAAAGAAAGAAAATACGGAAATGGAAAATTGCAGTCCTAAAAGCTCCTCTAAGATTGCATCCGTTCCATAGAGGATATTTTGACGGTCACACTTTACCGCATCTGCCAGAGAATCATTTTCGATATGTAAAATCCCTTGGATTCTTCCCTTGAAACCATCCTCCATTCCTCGGAGATTCCCCTTTTGCATATTCTCCTTTTGGATATCTGCCTTTTGCATTTTTTCCCTTTGAATATTCTCTCCTTGAACATCCATTCTTCGGATATCCCCCTGCAGGTTATCTGCATTTTGCATATCCTTTTGCTCATCCCTGCCCTGCCCGAACATCTCCAAAATCCCATTCACCCAAGGCTCCAGATCCACCTTCATCTGCGTGGAAGTCACCAACGCCACAAGGATTTCTCCCGTCCTTGCTGCCTTACGCACCAGAAGATGGCGCAGATATCCGGTATGGTTCATACGATGAAAATAAGGGATATTTCTCTCGGCAAAATAGTCTCTGGTAAACATAAGTATTTTCTGGTAATCCTCATCCATGATCAGGCAGTCGGAAACCGTCAGAATATCATAAAAACTGCCTCGTTTATGTAATCCTACACTAAGCTGACCGTCCTTTGTCTCATCCCCGAAGGTAAACTCCATCTTGTTACGATAACCGTACTGCTTAGGACTTGGCATAATACCGTCATACAAAACCTCAATTACATCCCCATTACAAACCGTTTCTTTTAACGATGCCTCCCCACTCCCCGGCTTCACACCACCAAGATATGCCCCCAGCAGCTTCAGCACCTGCCCCTCTTTGATCTTCAACTGCTCCTCATAGGGAAACCCTTGATACAGACAGCCTCCGCAGATACCCGCATATCTACAGATACCGCCCTGTACCGAACATCCTGCCGCTGTATGCTCCTCTCTGCCATCCTCCATCGTGCATCCCGCCACCTGCTCCCCTTTGCCATCTTCTAACCTGCGTAAATATTCCTTCTCACAGGGTGCTTTCTCCACTACCTCCAACAGCTTCCCTTCCGCCTGTCCATTCCTCTTTTTGGTGATGCGGAAAGAGACCGTCTGCCCCGGCAATGCATTCTTTACCGTAACATTCACACCGTCAACTATGACAATTCCTTTATTTGGAAAATCCATCCGTACTACAATTCCTTGGTAAATTTCACCTTTTTTCATTTTAATAATCATACCTTTCCGTGACCTGCGAATTCACGCCACAGGCACAAATAACGTGTGATACCGCCTTCGGTAGCTTAGATCCAGTAATAAGAATTATTTTCTGCGATAACACACCCATAACTCAAAAAAGGGATGCTCAGGCATCCCAATTTATTCTATTATTTGTCAAGCTTAAGCCTATCCGGAAAATTACTTCTCCTCAGCCTTAGCATCTTCCTTCTCTACCTTAACGGAATCGCTGCTCTCATCCTCTACAAGATCCTCGTCATCAAAGAAGTCATCATCAAAATCATCGTCGAAATCATCATCAAAATCTTCCAGATAATCCGGCGTCATAAAACGATAAACAGCATAAACAACAGCAGCTACAACGGCAATAATACCGACGATAAGAAAGAATGTCTTTAAAGCATTGCCCTTCTCTTCTTCCTTTTCCTTTTTCTTCATGATCTCGTTTAATTTTACTGCTGTGATTACATCTTCAAGTTTATTCATCAGATAACCCACCTTTCTAATTCAGTTAGACTACATTTAGCATACCACATTTTGTATGATTTTACTATCCCTTTTTTATATCTTTTTCAATTTTGCAAACATTGCGTACATGATCTTCTGACCAACAGAATCAAATACAACTGTCACCTGGACATCCCGCGGCGTCTGCTCCATGGCAGTCACCGTTCCCTCGCCGAATTTGATATGTACTACCCTGTCCCCCACCTGATAATCCGGCTTCTCACTGGTAAGCTCAGAACCCTTCGACAGCACTATTTTCTTGGGTACATATGTCTTCCCGGCATCCGGTCTGTTGGCACGATATGGATTCTCCTGAAAGAAATCCCTTGCTTTGGAACCCTGGGATGGGACATCGTCCCAACGTACCCTCTGGATCGGCACTTCCCCTTTCAGATACTCCGGCGGGATCTCTTTCACAAATCGGCTGACCGCATTGTACTGCGTCTCCCCCCGGACCATCCGCGATCTGGCGGAACTGATCGCCAGAATATCCTTGGCCCTGGTGATCGCCACATAAGCAAGTCTTCTCTCTTCCTCGATATCCTCCTCATTGTCGCTGCCGATCGACATATAACTTGGAAAGACGCCGTCCTCCATGCCACTTAGAAATACTACCGGAAATTCCAGCCCCTTTGCGCTGTGAACCGTCATCAGCAATACCCGGGAATCTCCCTCTTCCACTGCATCCAGATCCGATACCAGCGCCACTTCTTCCAAAAACTCACTCAGCGTTCCCTCCGGATTCTCCTCCTCATAGAGCTGGATCTTTGTCAGCAATTCATCGATATTGGCAATACGGTCCTCCGCATCATCTTCATCAGAAGCCCGAATCTCATCGATATACTGGGTATCTTCCAGCAGCTTCTGTGTGATCTCTAGAATACCGCAGTCCTCCAGACGGGTACGAAATACCCTGATCAGCAGGGAGAAATTCTTGATCTTCTCCGCCGCTTTTCCCAATGTGGGGATCTGCTCCGCCTCCGTGCAGGCGTCAAAGAAGCTGATTCCCTTACTGTCCGCATATTCCTGCACTTTGGTTATGCTTGTAGCCCCGATACCGCGCTTTGGCACATTGATGATCCTGCGTACCGCCAGATCATCTTTTGCATTGTCGATGGTCTTCAGATATGCCAGCACATCCTTGATCTCTTTTCTGGCATAGAAATTAACTCCGCCCACGATATGATAAGGAACGCTCTGATAAACAAACGCCTCTTCAAATGCTCTCGACTGCGCATTGGTACGGTACAGGATCGCGCAGTCTCCATACCCATATTCTCCCCGCCGCTTCAGTCTGGCGATCTCGTCAACGATCTCTTCCGCTTCTTCCTTACCGTTGTCGTACAGCCGGAATCTTACCGGCGTATCTTCCTCACGGGCAGTCCAGAGTTTCTTAGGCTTTCGCCCTGTATTGTTGGAGATCACGGCATTGGCGGCATTTAAAATATTCTGTGTGCTCCGGTAATTCTGCTCCAGCTTGATCACCTTAGCGTCCGGATAGTTCTTTTCAAAATTCAAAATATTTTTGATATTGGCTCCCCGGAATTTATAGATCGACTGATCGTCATCTCCCACAACGCAAAGATTCTTATGCGCATCCGCCAGCAGCTTGATCAATACAAACTGCGCCGTATTCGTATCCTGATACTCGTCCACCATGATATAACGGAACCTGTGCTGATAATTTTCCAGCACCTCCGGACACGCTTTCAAAAGATAGACCGTCAGACGGATCAGGTCGTCAAAATCCAACGCATTACTTTTTCGAAGCGTTTCCTGATATTCTCGGTAAGCGTCGATAAACCGTTTCTTTCCAAAATCAGCTGCATTCTGCAAAGCATAATCATCCGGTCCTAAAAGCTCATTCTTAGCATTGGAAATCTCCCTGAGCACCGTCGCTTCCTTATATTGTTTCGGATCGATCTGCAGTTTTTTAAATACTGCTTTCATGACGCTCTTGCTGTCATCCGTATCATAGATCGTAAAATTCCTGTCATATCCGATCTGATCAATAAACCTTCTGAGGATCCGGACACAGGTGGCATGGAACGTCATGACCCAGATACTTTCCGAGCCAAATCCAACGATCCGGTCAATTCTCTCCCGCATCTCTCCCGCCGCTTTATTGGTAAATGTGATCGCCATAATATTATAGGGGTTCACATTTTCCTCTTCAATCAGATAGGCAATCCTATGGGTAATGGTCTTCGTCTTGCCGGAACCCGCCCCCGCCAGGATCAGCAGCGGTCCGTCCACATGCACAGCCGCTTCCCTTTGTTTATCATTTAATTCATCTAACTGCATCATCAACTCTCTCCTTCAATCCATACGATCACTTTTTAACATACTCCGACCACGATTCCCGCAATGATCACTGCGGCACAGATCATCTTATACCCAATATTTTTCTCATGGAAAAACCACTTCCCTGCCAGGATCGTCACAATACATCCCGACTGCTTCACAAGCGTCATCACCGTGACTCTGGATTCCGGTATGGCATTGGCAATGAACAGTGCCCTGTCCGCCACAATAAACAAAATACTCAATATCCAGATCCAATAATTTTTTATCGCTTCCTTCCAGCGCACCTTTGTCCTGCTAAGCAGAAGATAGATCCCATAAAACGCAACCAGAAAAAGCATATACCAGAACTGCAGCTGCCCCGATGCAACAGTCTTTGTAATCAGCTTATCCAGCAGTCCGGACAATGCATTGAGCAGACAGGAAGCAAAAGCAAGCAGGACATAAACAGTCCCCGTATGTTCCGGTTCCTTCGCCTTCTTCAGCCTAAGCATCAGCAATCCTCCCGCCACCAGCAAAAGTCCTATGATCTGATTGCCCTCAAGGGTCTCCTGCAGGACGATCACTCCAAGCAGTGTGGCAAAAAGAACTCTGGACAGATCTAGGATCCCGTAAATACTGATGGGAATCTTTTCAATCGCATGAAAGCTTGCGATCCACGCCAGAAAAATAACGAATGATTTTAATGCGATCCATCCCATCTGATCCATCGGAACTCCTGCCGCCTCTTTCACATCGGGAAGCAGCATCAGAAAACCAAACAGGGTATAAAAGAAAAGTACCTCCATAACGGTACTTTTCTGAAGGGATTTCTTTTTTACGATCTCCCGGACTCCTTTGATCAGTCCATATGCCAATGTCAATAATATCCATTCCATACTTTACTGCCAATATTTCATTCTATTTTCAATTGCCGCTTTTCTGAAAAAAATGCAGAATAACCCATAAAAATACCGGTATTACAATATCGCAGAGCAGCAGCGCTGAAAAGACCTGTTCCTTTCCGTCGAAGTTGATACACGCCACAACAAATGTTGCCGCCACAAGTGCCAGCAAAAGGAATACGCCGATCATCGCAGCGATCCTTTTTGCCGCTATGGGAGCCGGCTGTTCTGCCTCCGGTTCAAGATCTACGGACTGTCCCATCCTATCTTCCATGTTAGTAACCATACCTTTCCATAACCCGGAAATTTGGGCGCAAGCACAAATTTCTGTGTGAGACTTAGAACTTCTCTGCGAAGCAGCCATTGCTGCGAGCA
>DLOP01000022.1:67685-67810 GCA_002478505.1 Lachnospiraceae bacterium UBA7481 | reverse complement strand
GATATCCGTCTTCCATCCGGGCATCGTCTTCAACACCGGCTTTGCCTTCTCCAGCTTATGTGTCACAGGGAAATCCGTCGTCACCTCTCCATCCATTTCATAACCGACGCAGACCGGAATCTCAT
>DLOP01000022.1:28548-67546 GCA_002478505.1 Lachnospiraceae bacterium UBA7481 | reverse complement strand
TGAGTTCATCCGCCTCTTCTCCGAAAATTTCCGATACAAAAGCGCCTGCTCCAACCGCAGAGGAATATGCTTTACATACTGTGATGATCTCCTTGATCTCATACGGCGGGATACCTGCGCCAACTGCGCCATAGGCCGCCAGTGTATTGGAGGAGGTAACCATAGGATAGATACCATGGTCCGTATCCTTCAATGTTCCCAGCTGTCCCTCCAAAAGAACAGTCTTTCCTTCCTTCAACGCCTTGTCTAAAAATGCTGACACATCGCATACATAAGGTTCTACCATCTTCTTATATTCCATCAGCGTTTCAAACAACTCATCCACATTCAGAAGCGGTTTGTGGTAAAGATGTTCCAGCAGGACATTCTTTGTCTCCGCCACCCTTGCAAGCTTTTCCTTTAAAGCAGACTCATCAAAAAGTTCACATACCTGAAATCCGATCTTCGCATATTTATCCGAATAAAACGGCGCAATTCCGGACTTTGTTGATCCAAAAGATTTTCCTGCAAGACGTTCTTCCTCATACTGGTCAAACAGAACGTGATAAGGCATCACCATCTGAGCCCGTTCCGATACCAGAATCTTTGGCTTGGGTACTCCCTTCTCAACGATCTCCTGCACTTCCTTAAATAAAATGGGGATATTGAGCGCCACGCCATTACCAATCACACTGGTGGTATGATCATAAAATACACCGGATGGCAGCGTATGCAGCGCAAATTTACCATATTTGTTTTTAATGGTGTGTCCCGCATTGGCGCCGCCCTGAAATCTGACGATGATATCGGCGTCTTCTGCCAGCATGTCTGTGATCTTGCCTTTTCCCTCATCTCCCCAATTAGCTCCGACTACTGCTTTTACCATAAATAAGCCTCCTCATTTCATACCATATCTCTATACTTTATACGACAATCTCAGCTTTCGCACCCAGCAGCTCCTTATGAGCATCAAGAATAGGCGCTATCACACCGCTAAGATATTTCTCCACCTGAATCACAGAACGTCCGATATAAAGCTCCGGCTTCATAGATTCCTTTAACTGTTCCAATGTAAGAGGGAAACAGTCATCCTCTGCAATCAGCTCTAACAGATTATTATCCAGTCCCCGCTTCTTTACGTTCTCCCCTGCCTGCATGGAAAGGGTTCTGATCTCCTCATGCAGCTCCTGCCTGTCGCCTCCTGCCTTGACTGCGTCCATCATAATATTCTCTGTCGCCATAAACGGAAGCTCCGACATCAGATGTTTCTCGATCACCTTTTCATTGACCACAAGTCCATCTACAACATTCAGGCACAGATCCAGTATGCCGTCTGCCGCCAGAAATCCCTCCGGAATCGATATCCTCTTATTCGCCGAATCATCCAGCGTCCTCTCAAACCACTGTGTCGCGGATGTAATTGCCGGATTCAACGCATCGATCATCACATATCTGGACAAAGACGCGATCCTTTCCGAACGCATGGGATTGCGCTTATACGCCATCGCCGAGGATCCGATCTGGCTCTTTTCAAACGGCTCTTCCACTTCCTTCAGGTGCTGCAATAACCTGATATCATTACTCATCTTATGGGCGCTTGCCGCAATCCCCGCAAGGATATTGCACACTCTGGTATCCACTTTACGGGAATACGTCTGTCCGGACACCGGATAACATGCCGCAAATCCCATCTTCTCGGCAATCATGGGATCAATTTTATCAATGGTCTCCTGATCCCCGTTAAATAATTCCAAAAAACTCGCCTGGGTTCCCGTGGTTCCCTTAGACCCCAGAAGTTTTAATGTACCCTGCACATATTCCAGATCCTCGAGATCCATCACAAACTCATTCATCCAGAGAGTCGCCCGTTTTCCAACCGTCGTGGGCTGCGCCGGTTGGAAATGTGTAAATGCCAGCGTCGGAACCCCTTTGTACCGGTCAGCAAACTTAGAAAGTTCATCGATGACACAGACAAGCTTCTTTTTAATCAGTTTCAGCGCCTCATTCATCACAATGATATCCGTATTGTCGCCTACATAGCAGGACGTTGCTCCCAGATGGATGATGCCCTTTGCCTTCGGACACTGCAGTCCATAAGCATAGACATGGCTCATCACATCATGCCTTACTTCCTTCTCCCGCTTTTTCGCATCTTCATAATTGATATCATCCTGATGCGCCTTTAACTCATCAATCTGCTCCTGCGTGATATCCAGACCCAGTTCCTTCTCTGTTTCCGCCAATGCGATCCAGAGCTTCCTCCATGTCCTGAACTTCATATCCTGCGAAAAGATATGCTGCATCTCCTTGCTTGCATATCGCTCTGACAGCGGGCTGGTATATACATCTGTTGCCATGGTATTCCTCGCTTTCCATTCTTAAATTGGTCTTGCATTATCATCTTCTATTATTAAGAAGCAATGCTTCCAAACTTTCAGCCTGACTTTTTCATTAACACTGTAAGCCTTTTTAAAATCTTGCGTATCATAAAAAATATATCTTGGTCCGCTGTCAGTCTGTATGAGTATTTTTACTGTCTTAGTATTTTGATTATTTACTGTGTAGTTAGAATTTGCATATCCATATACAATGCCTTGAATCTCTTTTCCTGCCATCGAAGTCATTATATATCTGTACAAAAAATTAAAGCAGAGCACAAACGCAATGATGCCTATCAGCGCAAAGGGCATGAACATGACGATCATGGATAACTTTTCATTTTTTCCGGGAACTCCATCAAATACTATAGGCAAAAGAATTCCAAAAAATCCAAAAGCCAAGGCGAATATCGCACTGAAGCCTACATTGAGAAAAGTTAATTTTGCTGACTTACACTTGTACTCGGGATAATCCAAATAGGCATCTTTCGTACTAACATCGGTAGTCCTGCCACAATATGGACATACCTCTGTTGAAACTGTAGCTCCACAACCTATACAAATCACTTTAAACTTCGGCTGCATCTGTTCCATAATTCTCTCCTATCGTTTTGCAATTACGCCAGTCCCAACCGCTTGAATACTTCATTATAAGCTTCTTCCACATTGCCAAGATCCCTGCGGAAACGGTCCTTATCCAATTTTTCATTGGTATTCACGTCCCACAGACGGCAGGTATCCGGTGAGGTCTCGTCCGCTAAAATAATACTTCCGTGATAACGGCCAAACTCAATCTTAAAATCGATCAGCTTGATATCTGCCTGCAAAAAATACGCCTTCAGAACTTCATTTACTTTAAATGCATACTTCTTGATCGTCTCGATCTCTTCCCATGTGGCAAGATTCAGCGCCCTTGCAAAATAATCATTGATGAGCGGATCACCCAATTCATCGTTCTTATAGGAAAACTCCACCGTCGGCTCTTCAAAGGGGGTACCCTCCGGCACACCAAGCCTTTTAGAAAAGCTTCCTGCTGCCACGTTTCTGATGATAACCTCCAACGGCACGATCTCCACTTTCTTCACGGCAGTTTCGCGCTCGCTCAGTTCCTCAATAAAATGTGTGGGCACGCCTTCCTTCTCCAAAAGCTTGAATACATGGTTGGTCATGCGGTTATTGATCACGCCCTTGCCGACGATAGTTCCTTTCTTCTCTCCGTTAAATGCCGTCGCATCATCTTTATAATCTACAATCAGCACATCCGGATCATCCGTCAAAAATACCTTCTTTGCTTTTCCTTCATAAAGCTGCTCCAATTTTTTCATGTCCGTTCCCTTACCTTTCTGTAATTTATCTTTTTAAAAGCCATCATAATGCCCAGACTTCAATATTACTCTTCCAACAAATAACAATTCCCCTGCTAAGTATATATTCTATTATCTTATATGTCAAACATGATTTCTGATCTTTTATTGCGCTTTCCATTCTGATGTTCACCTCGGCCGGTACTGATTTACCAGCTGGTCGATCTCCTTTGCAAACTGCGGATATTTTTCCTTTACTTTCTCAATCTTCAATTTCGAACTTTTCACAATATTATTATTATATTCGATCTGCTCCCGCAGCTTCTGCCTTCTGGCAATCAGCGCATGTCTGACTTCCACCATCTCCCTGCGGTCGATCAATGCCTGACACTGGTGAGTCCAGATATCCGGATCCTTGATCCTGTACTGTCTTAGCGTCGCTGCCAGCTTGTCATAATAATACTCCAGATCTTCCCTGAGCTTTTCATCTTTTAACCTGGCGCCCGTCTCCTCCACAAAAACATCCCACAGTTTTTCCAGTTCCGACGAATCCTCAACGCCAAATTTCATATACAGATAAGACAAGAGATTCGTATTGTTGACATATCTGATCTTCACCGTATTCTGCAGGGTGATCAGCTTGTTCAGCTTCTTCTGCGCTTTCTTAGACTCCGTCCCCGCCTCCATATGGCGCAGGTACAAAAAGGTCAGCGCCACGGCGCCTACGCCTCCGGCGATAATGTAGCCGATACGGACGTCCATATCAAAACTAAACTGCAGGATCAGCAGAAAGATCATACACATGATCATGGTCACCACGCTGATCATCGCGATCCCCCGGGTATTCACCAATGCAGAAGCATATTCATGCTTCTGGTAGATACAGCTCTTTTTATCTGCGCTCAGCTTCCGAAGATCCTGCTTGATCAGCCTGCGGTAATCTTCCGCCTCCTGCATCTTTTTGATACCGTCCGGTATCTCCGCCTCCAGACGTTCCAACCTCCTGACCGCCTGATCCGAAAGCCGGCTTGTCTTGGGATAGAGCTTCCGCCGCTCATCCTCCAGCATAACTACTTTCTGCGCCTGTTCCACGATCATACCTTTAATATCAGCGGGAAGACCGTCAATCTCCTCCATATCCATCAGCAGCGCCGTAACCGCATCATATTCATCCTGATACTGCTCTCCACGCTTTTCCGCTTCCGCCATCTGCCCAAGAGATTCCAGAATAAACACCGTCCTCTGGTCCGAATCCAGAAAAAACTGCTCCTCCTTAGGCAGCTCGACAGTAACCTCCTCTTTTTCCGGGTTCCAATCCTGCTCATTCTCCTCTATCCCGTCGTCCAGATCGTGATAATACCAGCTATTCCATTTTTCTTTAATCTTTTTAATAAAACCCAAGATTTATACCTCTCTATAATACATAAAATTAGGCATTTGCAAAACAATAGCTTTATAGTTTTTCGTTCTATAATTTTACGCATGAGGTGTACATAACTCGTAATTTGAAAAAATATGTTCCAAAAATGATTTCATTTATGATGTTTTTGGAACATATTTTTTCAAGCAGAGAGTTATGTAAGCCGGACTTAACTCTTTCGCAATTACCTTATACATAAAATTAATTTTATTCAATAACCATATTTCTGTACAACTCTTTATAAGCGCTGTTCATCTGCTCCACCTGTCTGGTGTACGCCTCTATGCTGCCCGTTTCACGCAGACGCCGCATTTCCATAAACCGAAGATGTTCTTCCGAAGTCTTCCAGTCTTTATCCGTCTTGTCCATCATATGCTCCAGCACTCTGGAAGCCTGATAATACTCCTCATTTTCTCCAATCAGCCTAAGATACTCCGCATCCGGTCCGAGTATCCGCCGGATGGCAAGATAAGCCACCTGATACTCCTCCTTCTCCTGCTTTTCATAAGCCATCTTAAAATATTCCCCAGCCTGTCCAAACAGGAACAGATGCGCATAAATAACGCCCATATTATAATAAACGGAAGCCATCAGCTTATCATTTTTCTCATCCTTACCATTTTTCTCATTCCCATTTTCTTTCTGTTCTTCCTCCAGCTCCTCCGCCAGTTCTTCATATGCCTGCAGCGCCAATGCATACCGCTCATTCTTCAGAAAATAATCAGCGCGTATCTTATTTTTTTGCTTGGTGTTCATACTGTCATTGGCTGCGATCATCCCGACAATGGCATCGATCTCCTCTGCCGGACAGTAATGCACCGTTTCCAGCAAAAGCCTTATCTGAGCTTCCAGCCTGACACCCTGCCTGATCTGTGCCCGAAGCGTCTTTGCCAGTGCAGGCAGCATACATTCGGAATCCAGCCACAGAAGCATCTCCTGATTGATAAAATCCCCCTCCAGCAGATACGCATTATTGCAGATATAATAACACAGTTCCTCCACGCAGTGGACATGGATCCATGTTCTTTTGATCGTATATGCAGTCTCGGCGTAATGCCCTACACATTGGTATATCCTTCCCACGTTTCTCCTCTTGCCTTTCTGTTACAAATCTATCTCGCTGACCCATTCCATACCGCTGGCGGGAAAAAATTCGCCAAATCCAAGATCCGTCACTTTAACATATAATCTGGTTTCCGACAGCATCCTGACTTCCATATGGATCCGGGTAGCCCTCGGCGGACGTATGGGACATCCCTCCAGATAAAACTGCAGCTCCCTGACCTTCTTGCCATCCACAGGCGTGACCTGCATCTGTATCGTATCCTCGCTGTCCAGGATCAGATCGCACTCCTTAGAAACTTCATACCAGTTCTTTCCCGCATCCAGAAGCGCCATATAAGCATCCTCTCCCTCGCGCACCACGCGCATGCCCAGATTGGACTTGAGCTTGTCCTTTCCCAGAAACACATGCTTTTCTTCCACTTCTGATACGATAAGTTTCTCCCTTGCGCCATAACACGCGCCCTTGCTGAACAGATTGCTGCCCTGAAACACCCTTCTGTTCTTACACATATATTTTAAGGATTCCTTGCACCACTCTTCCCGGAATCCGTCTCCTAAGAGATAGACGGAAGAGACATAATTCTCATTGCACTGCTCTACCAAATGCTTTAACAACGCCTGATCCTTCTTCTTATACTCAAGCTCCTGTGCCGCGCTGCCCTCAGGATAGTCCCCGCTTCCAAATCCGTCATAGACCTTCTCATCCATCAATACAACCATCGGACTGGTATGCGGATTTCTCTTAAAACGCAGCAGTTTAAGCTGATCGCCCTGTATCTCCAGAATCAGGACGTCTCGAGACCATAAATCCCTTGACTGCTGTAAAATATAATGATACGCGCTTTCCGGATGGCTCTGAAAATGCACCTTTTCCGGCTTGATCCTAAGGATCGACACCACCTGATTCAACACCTGTATCATCCTTGTATCCGGTTCTTCCACCGTGATCACGATTGCCGCAACCTTTTCCATAGGCGCCGCAAGTGCAAGCATGGACAGGCATTTCTTAATAAACAGCGCCAGAAGATCAACCGGATCATAATCTCTCGTCTCCACTTCGATCAGCACGCCCTCTTTTGCCTTCGCGATCAGCGAGGTGAATAAAAATCCTTCGTTTTCCCGCTCAGTCCGAAACGCTTCTTCTCCAAAGGTCCATATATGCTCGCCATATTTTTTTGCCAGAGCCGTCGGTATGCACAGCTTCTCATCCCCACTGACTGCGCTCATCGTCACCGGCTCATCCTGTTCCGGCGTCCAATAACAGACCTGCGCAAAGTCTTCCGTCAGGTCTATGCCGATCACCGCTTTATCTTTGGGAATCTTTTCCGTGGATTCTTTTTTCTCCCCGATCAAAGCACTGTTTCCTTTCTTTCAAACATCTAATAATCTAAATCCGGCGTAAATAAATGTCTTACCCTGTAATCTTTATAAGCATATTCCTCAGCCAGCTTACCGTATGTCTTATCATCCCGCATATCATGACTGATGATCATATGGTTCACCAGCTGGAATCTGTTATCCTGGGATGCGCCGTTCATCGCTTCCCTCTGCAGGGAGCTGGACTGCGTCAGCTTCTCCTGCCGTCCGTCCTCCTCTGTAATATAATAGCGGATCCTCTCACCATAAAATATGACAAAGGACTTTACATAGATTCCGCCATACATATGGAGCATTTCCTCTTTCCGATATTCTTTCTCCTGTCTGTCTTCCCGTTCTATGGCATAATGGATAACAACCCTGCTGTCTTCTTTTCCCCGATACTCTATATAGCATCTGTCATCCATCAGATCCAATTTGGAGATCCACCTCCGGTAACACAAATACATCGGGAAGAATATCTGCTTTTTCCAAAGTTGGGCGATAAACTGTACGGCATACTCCTGCTCCTGCTCAGATAGTATCCCCTGATCGGCCTTTTCCATGTTCATTTTCAGATAAGCCAGTCTGCATACCACAGGCAGCGTTTCTCCCAGCTGCTGCAGATATCCGGTCCGATCGATCAGCTTTTTGCTTAACGGTTTACCACTTACAAAATAGTCATAAGATAACTTTGCCAAAAATGCCTTCTCAATATCCGCCACAGTAGCCTTTGCAATATATTCCATAAATATATTTTCCGCTTCGTCCACATAGGTATCCGAATAAAGCATCTGTACCAACATACTCTCCAAAAATTTATGAACATCCATATCAAAAGAATCCGCCGCCCGCCACAAAGCCTTAAGCTCTGTCAGCAATCCCTCCTTATACAGCAGCAGATACTGCAGCGTCGTCTCATCATAAATCCCCTGACAAAAGATTCCATCACAAATCTTAAGAAGTTCCGCCTCATATTCAAAATCAGTCCTCATCAAGATCCTATCGCACAGGCGCAGCAGCGTTCTGCCGCCGACGGATTCAATCCCGCAGTTCCGTACCCACTCCAATGCCTTATCATAAAATCCCCTCGCCACCATAATATGTACACAAGTCTCCCGCTGCGCACCATTTAAAGCAAAAGGATCGAAGCGAAGCAGCAGATCATCCAGCGGAATCAGCAGATCATTTTCAAAATAGTATTCTGCAAGCTTTACCATGATCTGGAT
Organism: Lachnospiraceae bacterium UBA7481; assembly: GCA_002478505.1. GTDB lineage: Bacteria > Bacillota > Clostridia > Lachnospirales > Lachnospiraceae > NK4A136. The sequence goes on along the minus strand of DLOP01000022.1, from coordinate 58,815 downwards.
CCTGTATTCTTCCGTAATAGCCTCTTCCGCAGAAAGCCAGTATAAAAACTTTTCATTGTGTTCATCTGCGGAAACACTCTCCCCTGATTCTTCCGCACGATACAAGGCAAGGTCTAAAGAAATCTCCGCCTGTTCCATCATTTCCTCCAGATCAGCCGGCTTAGGCAGCAGCAGCCTGTCATGAAAATACCTGCGGTCCACAAAGCGGTTGCCGTCCCCATCCTCTAAAAGCAGCGTGCTTTCCGTACCGAGCATGGGCACAACCGCTTTTTTCTGGAAGACAGGATACTTCATTTCCTCTTTCAAATGCTCATTTACAATCACAACATATTTGACGCCATCCATCTCCACATCAACCTGTGCCATAAACAACAGCTTCAGATATGCCGTGATCAGCACGGGATCTTCTTTGATCATATACCGTGTCTGCTGATAAAGATATGCCAGATTATCATTGATGCGTCCCTTTAGCAGCTGTTCTCTGACAAATGCCATGATTGCAGGATAATAATCCTGATAAATATCCTGATATGCCTGCCGGTATTTCATGATATTGGCATATAAAAATGCATTTCTTTCATAGTCCAGTTTTGAACGGTATGCAAAATACATTACGATCATCTTGGGCAGGCGGCCTTCGTATGTAAGATCGATGGACATGATATAATATTCATACAGCCTGGTCAGGCGAAGCTCCTGATCCACCGCAAGCGCATACCAGCCAAAATATTCCTGTCCCATCTTATTGCCCTTGATCAGCAGCGCACAAATCTCCTGCAGCGTCTCATTTTTTTTCTCCAGTTCATAGCATCTGCATAGCAGATAATATAATTCTTCCGAAAAAGTCTTTGCCTTACCCGCCAGAAATACAAAACGATTACGGATCTCCCTGGTCATGGTATTCTGCCTAATCGCAAATGTAATAAATGCCAGTTCAAAATCTCCCAGCTCAGACATCAAGGCCGGCATCCTAAGCAGGGCGTGCAGCGCCTCCAGGAACAGAATAGGACTGGCATTGCCGTAAGCATACTGCTGTTTTAAAAGATCCCATTTCTTCTCATCATTAGAAGCATATTCTTCCTTCATATAGATCAACAGCCATGCCAGACGCCAATTGTGTGTATTTCGCACATAAAGGTATTCCGTCTTTTCCGCCAGCTCATGCAGCAGGTCCTCATCTTTTGAGCGAAGAGATTTCATGTAATAATAGTATCCCTTAATCTCCGGAAGAACGTCATTCTCATCGATCAATATACCGACGCGTTCCAGGATCCGGTCCGCCTCCGTAAATCTTTTCTCTGTCAAAAGAAGCTGAAGCTGATACAACCTGCTCACCAGATGATTGGCATCCTTAGATACTATTCTGTTCACGATAGCATGACATTCCTTGCCCCACTCATACTTTGTGATCCTGCCGGTTCTGTAATCCATATAGAGATGCATCAGATGCACCAGCTGTCTCCGCTCGATCTTCTCTTCCTCTGCCCGTTCCATCCCGTTTCGCCAGATCACCACCGGAATCCGGATATCTCCATAGATATCTTTTACCACTACCGCCCCTTCATTTTTCCCATAATGCAGGCGGTCTGCATGGATGTAATAATTCAAACGGAATACATTACCCCAAAAGTCCTCTTCCAATACCCGTTCCTTTTCCAGGGAAAGAAAATCACCTTCCACACGAAGATTCAGTTTTGTATAACCCCAGCCATCCCTGACGATGCTGACCGTCTGCATCACAGTCTCCGCCGGCGCATTTATTTCTATCTTCATGATATCTGCCTGATATACGGGAGAGACCTTCTTTTTCACCACCGTAAGAAAGTTCTCAACATTCTGTTCATTATCCTGGTTGACCGACATCCCGCGGTATATGGAACGGTACTGCCGCTCACTACCGTTTAATATATTGATAAATCCGGGAGAATAAAAAAGTTTTACCGCCTCCTGCCAGTTCTCTTTTGCAAGATTGGCATAATGAAACAGATTCCTGATCATCCCCATGGAAGTATCCGGAAGATTTCTTTCTACCATTATGCGATAAGGCAGCTCATACTCTCCGAGATTAGACACAATGGCAAAAACGCCTTCACAGACGCTGCCTTCCTCCAGACCATGCGCGTCAAACTGAAAATAAATCTCCATCTCCAGACCGCCAAACTGATTCCGCGACACCATCATCCGAAGATCAGACGCATATACATATCCCTCCGGTTTCAGCTTTTCATCCGCAAAGATAGTAAATGATCCCCTTACGGTCTTGCCGAAAGCCACTCCGTATTCCAGAGAAGTACACGAAAAAGACAGCGGACTTTTTTTATGTCCGAAGCTGTAATCTTCCGCCAGCATGGCGTCAATGATCTTTTTCACCGCACTCACCTCTTTTTCCCGTGTAACTTACCGAAGATTTTTCTCATGCATCCCCAATTTAGTATATCATCTTTCTTTTCGTTTCACAAATAATATTTTTATCTTTCCTATTCCCCGGTCAACGGCATCATGCCTGCTATCAGACCAAATGTTCTCTGCCTGCAAACAAAATAAGACACATGAAACCGTTCACGATTCCATGTGTCTGTATATGCCTTGTATCTGATAATCTTACTTACAGAAGCTCATCGACAACATTGGCTGTTGTAACTGCTTTATCCTTTTTATAAGTTCCTGCGCTTGTATATGCCGTAGCCGAAGAACCATATGTTTTGGAAAGAGAGTAAAGCTGCTCTGCCTTGTACAGCACCTTATTCGCATAGGAATTGGGGCTTGTTCCAAATACGCCCTGCAAAGTATCGCTGTCTGCTTCCTTAAAAGCTTTCGTATCCAGCTTCAGCTTATTATCCGAACCAACAGAAATGCCAATCTCGGAAAGAACATTGGAATACTCCTTGGTCATGTTCGTCATCCACTTTGCTTTTAGCAGAACCGATTTGGAATCGGAATCACCGGCTTTGCTTACCGTATTGTTATAATCATCTATAAATTTCTCAACATCCTTTAACAGATCATCCCTTTTCTCAGTTGAAAAATCAGAATGCATCAACTCATTTAAGGAATACGAAAGGTCAGCAGATGCATCTGCCATCCGATCAACCTTTGCCTGATATTTCTTTACATCCTCGGAATTGCTGTCAACGGATGCATTCGAGCTATAATATTTCTTAAGTAACTTATAGTAGCTTCCGCTCTTAATAGATGAGTAGTTGCTGAAATCAATACCGAGCATTCCGGAAGATGCATTGGAATTGGAATTGTTACCGCCAAATAAACCGGATAAGGTATTGTTCTGCCAGCTGTTTGTTGTTCCCGACGTCCCTGTCATAGAGGAAAACAGGTTGGACATTCCGTTTAAATTACTAATACCTGCCATAATCATCACTCCTTTGATAGATTTTTATATTTTAAATTTAGCACCTTTTTTTGGAAAAATCAAGACTAATATCATAAAAAACCCATAAAAACATGCTAAAAAATTGCATTTTAATCCAATTCACATTTTTCCCTGAAAGACCATATGATAAAATAACGAATTATTTCATTGAGGCAAAATATGGACAGTGGAACCATCAGCAGCAATCCAAATGACAATACCTCTAAAGGAGGATTGGTCTTTAACATCACCTCCACTCAGGCACTGATTCCAATCGAAAATGCGACGATCAATATTTATTCTTCTTCAGATCCCACACGGCAGATCGAGCAGATAAAAACAAATGATCTGGGAGAAACCGAGCGGATCGAGCTTCCGGCTCCTCCACTTGAGTACAGCGAACAGCCGGAAGAACCCAGACCATATACGGACTATAATTTTGAGATCTCGGCGCCAAACTATGAGCCGGTCTTCATCGAGGGAGCGCAGATCCTGCCGGATGTCACAGCCGTCCAGCCGGTAACGATGAACCCGTTTGAAACATCCAATGAACAGGAAAATATCAACATCCCGGATCATACGCTTTACGGAGATTACCCTCCAAAGATCCCGGAAGATGAAGTAAAACCCATGGATGAAAGCGGAGAAATCGTACTCAGCAGGGTCGTCCTCCCGGAATATGTAGTAGTGCACGACGGCGTACCCTCCAACTCTTCCGCCCCAAATTATTATATCAGATATACCGACTATATCAAAAATGTGGCTTCCAGCGAGATCTATGCCACTTGGTCCGAAAATACGATCTATGCCAATGTGCTGGCGATCATGAGTTTTACATTAAACAGGGTATACACGGAATGGTACCGCAATCAGGGATATAATTTTACCATCACGTCCTCTACTGCCTATGACCAGAAATTTATGTATGGCCGCAATATTTATGAGAATATCAGCCAGATCGTTGACAACATCTTTAATAACTTTGTCTCCAGGCCCGGTATCCGCCAGCCTTTATTTACCTCATACTGCAACGGTACTACCGTCACCTGTTCCGGACTTTCCCAGTGGGGGTCCAAATATCTTGGGGATGAGGGTTATACGGCAATCGAAATCCTGCGGTATTACTACGGCAACAACGTATATATCAACTCTACCGATTATGTCAGCGGGGTTCCTTCTTCATGGCCGGGAAGCAATCTTTCGCGCGGTTCCCGCAGCGACAAGGTACGACAGATGCAGGAGCAGTTGAACCGTATCTCGCAGAACTATCCATTGATCCCCAAGGTCAGCGTGGACGGCGTCTATGGACCCAAAACAGAAGAAGCGGTCAAAGTTTTCCAGAAAGTATTCGGGCTGCCCCAGACCGGCGTCGTAGATTTTCCTACATGGTATAAGATCTCACAGATCTTTGTGGGAGTCTCACGAATTTCCGAACCATCATAGCACGTCTGTCAGCAGATCCATACGCAGGACAGCGCATTATTCAATACACAAAAAGAGCCGGGAATTTCCGGCTCTTTTATCATGATCCTATTCTGAAATCATTTATCTGCCAAACAAAGATACGGCAAGATCCAGAAAATCATCTTCTGTCCAATCATCCAGATCATAAATATTATCGCAGTCAATTGAAAGGAATTGCCTGTTACCGCCATCATCATACTCAATGCAGACATAGGTCTCTTTAGAAGTCCATCCATCCTCACTATCGTAGGACTGCTTAACTAACATAACGTCGCTTCCGCCAAATGCGGTACCGATCACCGTGATCTCCATATTGTAGTTATAATTGTAACTATCCAGCCAGTCATATTCATCAACCGGAAGCTCGCCGCCATTCAGAAGCGAGTAATACATAGCCCCTGACAAATAATTTTGTACCCAGATATACCCATTGCTATTATCCGTGTCTAAACATACAAGACCGTATTCAGAATCAAAAAAATCAACATCTACAGTCCAACCATTTGGAACCTTTACTTCACAAAGGAACTCATCATCTTCATAGTCCTTATTAAATGTAAAGCTGTCAATATTATCCCCATCATCCGGATCTGTCCCGATTATATCTCTATCTGGTTCAACCGGCGGTTCTTCGATCACGTCATCATCAATACTGCCCATGAAATCGCCGAGAGCATCTGCATCAAATATCTCTACCGCATCATCTATCACATCATCCGGAACCTCTACTTCCGTATCATCGACATCATAGATCACTACAGAAATATCAAACTTTGATACAGAGATATCTTCGATTCTATTCAGGGCATCGTCAATCGCATCCTGGACGAAGTCGAGCCCTTCCTCTTGACCAAGATCCTTCAGCATCTGTTCTGCCGCGCTGACAAGATCCTTCAGCATCTGTTCTGCCATGCCGTAAATATCCGTATCAGACATGTCAATCTCAGTTTTTACCAGATAGCCGGTATCTTTGGAAATGTAACAAGTGATATCTGCCGCCCAATACTCAGACCAAGAAACCATATCAATATTAACGTCAATGTCAATACCAACGTTCATGCCTGCTTTTTTCATTGCAGCATGAATTGCATCATCAATCACCTCATCAATCACATCATCAATCATGCCCTTCATCGGTTTAAAGATAGCAACGCAGTCACGACCTTTGACCGTAGCTGTGATCACATAGCACTCCTCGCCTTCTACTTTCTCAGTGTCTTCAGCAAGCTCGCCATTCTCTTTCAAGACATCCTTCATCTCCTCGATCATCTTGTCATAGGCATCCTGATCCCACACATCATCCAATTCCTCCGTATACCATACGCCATCATCAGCACATGCATAGCACGTAAGCGTTTCGTCATCTACGATCGAATATGTTTCAAATCCCAGTTTCTCGTCAACGCTGAACGCCGGCGCTTTCATGCTTACTTTGCCATCAATATAGGTCGTCAGATCGTCTTTACCATTCATGCCGGAAACCTGCATCTCAAAATCTCCGCCAATGGTAATATCAAAACTAACTCCCTGTGCAGTTGGTGAAAGTTTAATATCTGCCTCTATATCCGCTTTCTGCGATTCAATCTCGCTGTCAAACATGCCGTCAACAAGAGACTCCACTGTAGGTTTTTTGCTGCAGCCTGTCAGAACTGCCAATGAAAACCCAACTGCTAACGCAAGCGGCATCAGCTTCTTTATCATCTTTTCTCCTCCTGAAAATTTTAATAATTATAGTATCAAATACGCATATCTTCTATCTTTAATATACAAAACTTAACAGAAACCACCAGCTATTATCTGCCAAACAGTTCCCTTGCCAAATCCTCAAAATCCGCATCCGTCCAGCCGGCGGTAGTCTTATTATAAAAATCAACCATCAAAAACTCAATAAGACCGCCATCGCTATACCTGATCAGCAGATAGGTACATTCCTCATCCGACTTCGTACTGCCGTTATCATAAGTATAGGATTCATTCGCAAGAATCAGATCACTTCTGCCAAACGCGGAGCCGATCACTTCAAAATCGCATTTATAATCCAGATAACCATTCTCCTCAAAATATTCTATATCGGAGGAGCCTACACTTGTTCCCATAACATAAGCCACAGCATAAGAATATAATGGGTCAGGCGCCTCATTGCTGATATAAATATAACCGCCGTCCTTATGGTCCAAGTACATATATACCCCATCTTTAGAATATTCATTGTCATAACTCCATGAACCGCTTACGTAGACATCGACAAGTTTTTCACTCGATTCATCACATTTGTTTAAGGTATGATATTCTTCCCCATTTTCATCCGGATCTGTTTCGACTGGGTCAGGCTCAACCGGATCTGTTTCGATCGGGTCAGGCTCAACCGGATCGCCCGCGATACCGCCCATGAGATTGTTGAATTCATTTGTTAGATCTATCGCATTGTCTATCACATCATCCGGAACCTCTACCTCTGTATCATTAATATTAGAAATCACCGCGGAAAAATATAACTTTGAAAAAGAGAGTTCCTCGATCTCATCCATGATGTCATATTTGTCCAGACCGGTATCCTTTACTATCTGCTCTACCAATCCATAAAGATCTGTGTCAGATGCGTCCACTTCAATTTTTACCGGATAGCCGGTATCTTTGGAAATGTAACAAGTAATATCCACGGATATATACTCGGCGAAGGCGTTCCAATCAATATCTAATTTTATACCTTCCTCTTCACACATTTTAACAATTTCTTCGTAGATGTCTCCGTACTTTTCCATCTGATCTTTGAAGTTGGTCTGAGACAGTTTTAAAACCTCTGATAAATCATCACCTTTGACTGTAGCAGTAATCACATAGCACTCCTCGCCTTCTACTTTCTCAGTATCTTTAGCAAGTTCGCCATTCTCCTTCAAAACATCCATCCACGCCTCTTTGAACTTATCAATGTTAGATAAATAGTCGGATTTATCAATATCCGTTTCCATCTTATTCCATGCATCCGAATTATCAATATGCAGATAAGACGTCGACAGTTCGTCATTCATTACTACGTATCCCTCAAACTCCACACTCTCTTTCCCCATGGCCTCCACGGCTGCGGTCATCTTGCCATCAGAATAGTATATCAGATCGCCTTTTCCGTCTATACCGGAAATCTTCATCTCACCGTCTAAACCCGTAGAGATATCAGCACTGTCCCCCTTTATAGTCGCTGAAAGCTTAATATTCGCCTCCGTTTCCATTGTCAGCGACTCAATCTCATCCTCAAACATTCCATCGACCAGAGATTCCACAGTGGGTTTGGATTTGCCGCAGCCTGTCAGCACTGCCAGCGAAAGACCTAATGCAACCGCAAGCGTCATCAACTTCTTTTTCATCTTTTTTCCTCCAAAAAATATAATATTAAATAGATTACGCATCAAATATGCACATCTTCTACACTTAAATAACCAGAATGAAACAAAAATCACCAGCTATTATCTGCCAAACAGGTTTCTTGCCAGTTCCTCAAAATCCTCATCCTCCCAGTCGTCGATATCCACACCATAAAAAGCGACTGTCAAAAATTCAATGAGCCCGTCATCACTATACTTGAGCAGAAGATAGGTACATTTCTCATCTGACTTTGTACTGCCGTTATCATAAGTATAAGATTCTTTCGCAAGGATCAGATCGCTTCTGTCAAACGCAGAGCCGATCACCTCAAAGTTACATTTATAATCCAGATAACCATTCTCCTCAAAATATTCCTTAGTGGAGGAGTCTACACTTTTTCCGCTAACATACGCAGCCGCATGAGTATATAACGGTTCAAACGCCTCGTTACTGATATAAATATAACCGCCGTCCTCATGATCCAGGTACATATCTTTCTCATCGTGGGAATTTTTATCGTCATAACTCCATGGACTGCCTACACTTACTTCAACAAGTTTTTCACTTGAGGCATCACATTTGTTCAAAGTATAATGTTCAGCGTCCTCAAACCCCTGTTTCTCTCCGCATCCTGCCAGCAGCAGCATGCTTAGTCCTACTGCTACTGATACTACTAAGCTCTTTTTCATTTTGCTTTTCCTCCTCAATATGTATGTTTCCATACTTAAAATAAAAACTTCTTCAAATAAACACTATATGCTTTTTTTCATAGCACGTCAATCTTTTTTCAAAAAAGATACATTAAGAATACATAATGTGGTGATTTTCCTTAGATATCAGGGTTTATTATTTTATTGTCAATATTTGTCGTTGCAAAAATTATTTAAATGTGATATAAATACATATGTTTACGCTTATATATAATATAAATAGTCAGCCCTTTTGGGGACTTTTTATTTTTTGTGGCTGACAAAGCAGTACCCCAAAAAGCAGTTGTAGCACAGACGTTGATCCATTAATTGGTATATTAGCTGCTTTAAAGGAGACTCGCAACATGAGTACAAACATGAAAAAATCCCATAAATTGGAAAAAAAAGAGAGACCCGTTCTGCATATGTTGCTGATGATCACCGGACGTTTTTTCCTGTGGCTTTTTTCCACATTGCTTGTACTGCTTGCCGGTCTGTATGTTTTTCTTCTATATATAAATAAAGGCCCGTCTCCTTATGTACGTGACCTGTTTGTGGCTTCCGTCATGGAATCCAGCGCCGGAGGCATCATGGCAAAGCTCTATTTATCCGACGAGGAAATTGCTGCCATACAAGCCAAAAATAATACTGTTGCTTTTAATGAAGTAACAGACACGACATTGATCAATATTGTCGCGCAGCAGGAGGCTGCAAGCGCTTCTTCCAATATTGCCGAAGTAAGCGTCCCCTCTGACGCCGAAATCTGCGAAGACGGAATCGAAGTCTATGAAGTCCACGGACGTATGTATTATGGCAAAATAATGATCATACAGGACCCTTCACGGGTAAAGCTCGCCGTCATCGACCATTTTTCCATAGAAGGCCGTGGCATCACCCTTTTGGACATGGTAGACAAATATGACTGCATTGCGGGCATCAACGGCGGAAAATATGAAGATCAGTCCGGTCTGGGCAGCGGCAGCCTTCCGGAAGGCATCGTCATCTCCGAGGGAAAACTGTTGATCGGAGAACCCGATACAGCATACGGACTTTGTGGTTTTACCAATGATAATGTGCTTGTGGTCGGCACCATGACCGCCTCCCACGCTCTCTCCATCGGCATGCGGGACGCCGTATCTTTTGGTCCGGCTATCATTATCAACGGCAGATCTGCGAGCTATTCCGGTACCGGAGGCGGACTGAATCCCCGTACCGCCATTGGCCAGCGTGAAGATGGTGCAGTGCTCTTTCTGGTCATTGAAGGCAGACAGACTTCCTCCATGGGAGCTTCCATGGCGGACCTGATTGAAATCATGACGGAATATGGCGCAGTCAATGCTTATAATCTGGATGGCGGCATGTCTTCCTCCATGGTTTACGACGGCGAGGAGATTATCAGCAACTGCGTGCACGGTTATGCCAGACGGATCCCTACCGCTTTTGTCGTGGAACGGAATCCGTAATCTCCATCCATATGTAACATAGTTTACAGGAAAGGCTCAGTTGTATTTATGAATCAGAAAAAGAATAACAAAGGGAACTCTTCCACATATCCTAAAGACAGCGACTGGGTAAACTATACCGTAGATATCCACGACGGATGGGCGGACGACGTTGCGCTTGTCTATCCGGAGGGCGGCTGGAAACCGGATGACGGGGAACTGACCAATCTGAAGCTGGAAACCCCTGATGAACATTCCGCCGGGGATCTCCCATCGAATGATTCTTCCGGCAAGACCAGATCTCCCTATACGGAAAATCCCTCCGATATAGCGGATACAAGAACGGCCGCTGAAATCGTTCGGCAAAGCCAGACTGCCGTCAAAAAGAAAACACATTACTTCAGAACCTTTCTGATCATATGGCTTGGTCTGCTGTCGATCGCGATCGCTTTTGCTCTGGGTTATTTTTATGATTTCCTGGATGCCTATGAGACCGCATATCAGACATCCCTGCCTTATCATACCATGGACAATGTCATGCAGTCCTTCTATGACATGGATATGGACACCGTCTATAAAATGCAGACAGCTCTTCCCGTCATTACGGAATTTGAAACGGAAGAAAGCGTCAAACTTTATATGACAGAACTTCTGGAAGAAAAGACGCTTTCCTATGAACAAACGTCTTCTTATACGGATGATTTTCCGGAATATCAGATCCTTGCCGACGGGTATGTCGTGGCAACCGTCTCTCTCCGGAAATCACAAACCGATCATCTTGATTACGATTTTCCTGTCTGGTATGTCTCCTCTTTCACCTTTTATACGCAGCCGTTAGAACATTTTCATATCGAAGTTCCGGAAAATTATAAGGTCTATGTCAACGGTATCGAACTGGATCAGGATTATTTTGTCAGCCGCACCTCTCCCACGGAAAATACGTTCGTGGAGCCCTATCAGACGCTTCCCGACATAAAGACCTATCAGGGCGAGGGGCTGTATATCACCCCCACCGTTACTGCCGTCAACAGCTTCGGCACAGAATATGTCGTCCTACCGGAAGAGACAACAGGACACTATATCATTCCCTATCCCTCAGACTGCCCGGATGCCGAAGACATGAAAGCATATGCGGTGGAAGCGGTAACCATGTATGCCAATTATGTATCAAATGATACGACGGACAATGCGCTGGATCCGTATTTCCCGTCGGACAGTACCCTGCTGCCACTGATCAAAGCCAATACCTCAAGACTCTATTATGCTTCCCATCAGACGCCGGAGATCCAGAATGTGGAAATCAGGGAATTTATTGCCTATAATGAAGACGCTTATTACTGCGAGGTCTATCTTGAACAGAATATGAAGCTCTCCTCCCAGCGCGATCCTGAGATCGTTCCCACAGACGGACACTTTTACTTTGTCAGGATCGACGGGGAGTGGAAAATCAGCGATATTGCATATTAAATAATTGACGAACATTTCCACCACAAATCACGATATTATCTAAGGAAGCCGACCTCTTTCGAGATCGGCTTCCGTTTATCAAAGTTCTTTTATTATCTGCTGCATTCAAGCCAGCATCATCATGATCTTATTGCTCCGCGCCACAAACTTCGTCATCGCCTCCGGCGCCAGCGGCGCATTCTGCAGAAGCGCCAGATCGTAAAGCTGCTCACAGAGAAGCTGTACCTTGTCGCCTTCCTTTTCCTCTAAAATCTTCTGCACCAGCTTATTATTCGCATTCAGGATCAGCGTCTGTCCTTCCTTGCCGAACATCCCCATATCCATTCCGGGCATGGAATACATCTTCATCATATCCTGCATCCTGCGGCTCTCCTCGGAGACTGTAAGCATAGAAGAGATATCCTTGTTCTTGAGCTTTTCCACTTTAACTTTGATATTATCCTTCTTGATGGCTTTTTTAAAGATCTTCTCAAGCTCCTCTGTCTGCTTGTCCAGTTCTTCCTGCGCCTTTTTGCTTGTCTTGGCTTTCAGGTCATCCGTCAGGTCAGCGTCGATACGCATAAACTTAATGCCCTCATTCTTGCTCTCCAGCTGCGTCACAAACGGCTGGTCAATACTGTGCGTCAGCATCACGGCATCCTTCTTTGCCTTTTTGAACATATTGATATACTGGCTCTGCTGCTGCTCATCCGTCACATAATAAACGGTCTTCTCCTTCTTTTCCTCTGCTGCGGCATCCTCCTCGGCATCTTCTTCATCGGCATCTACAATCTCCGCCTCGACTGCGTTGCCGTCTGCATCCACAGCTTTTCCACTCTCTGAGCTGCCGTCCTCGGCAGCACTCTCTTCGTCTTCTGTGTCGATCGGCTTAACCTCCAGACACTCCGGCAGTGTCAGATACTCGCCCGCCAGATTCTTAAAGAGGATATAGTCTGTCATCTTCTCGCAGAACTTATCATCCTTTAAGCAGCCAAACTTAATAAACGGACTGATATCATCCCAGTATTTAATATATTCTTCCCGTTCCGTCTTGCACATGCCCGACAGCTTATCGGCAACCTTCTTGCTGATATATTCGGAAATCTTCTTAACAAACCCATCATTCTGCAGCGCACTTCTGGATACATTCAGCGGCAGATCCGGGCAGTCGATCACGCCTTTTAAGAGCATCAGGAACTCCGGAATGACCTCCTTGATATTATCCGCGATAAATACCTGATTATTGTAGAGCTTGATCACGCCCTCGATGGATTCATATTCCATATTGATCTTCGGGAAATATAAGATACCCTTCAGATTAAACGGATAATCCATATTCAGGTGGATCCAGAACAACGGCTCCTTGTAATCATTAAATACCTTCCGGTAAAATGCGATATACTCATCCTTAGTACAATCATTGGGATGCTTCGCCCAGAGCGGCGTGGTATCATTGATCGGCTCAGGACGTTTTTTGATCTTTAAACGCTCCTTCGGTTCTTCCCCTTCCTTCGCCTCCTGCTTGACCGTTTCGATCACGATATCCGTATCCAGTTTTTCCTCCGGGTCGATCATCTGCGTCAGTTCTTCGCCTTCCTGACTCAGATAGATCTCATACGGCATGAAAGAACAATATTTCTTCAGAACGGATTCCGCCTCATATTTATTAGCAAATTTCAGGCAGTCCTCATTCACAAACAGTGTGATCTCCGTACCAACCTCCGACTTGCTGCCGTCTTCCATGGAATATTCCGTCCCGCCGTCACATGCCCAATGGACTGCTTTCGCGCCTTCTTTATAAGATAATGTGTCGATCTGCACCTCATCCGCCACCATAAACGCGGAATAAAATCCCAGTCCGAAATGACCGATGATCTGGTCTTCATTGGCCTTGTCCTTATATTTCTCAATAAAATCCGTAGCGCCGGAAAATGCGATCTGATTGATGTATTCCTCAACTTCGTCCGCTGTCATGCCAAGACCGTTATCAATAAACCGGATCGTCTTTTTCTCCGGGCTGACGATCACTTCCACCTTCGGCTTATACTCCGCAGGCAGGGAATACTCTCCCATCATATCCAGCTTCCTTAATTTGGTAATCGCGTCACAACCGTTACTGATCAACTCCCGGAAAAAGATATCGTGGTCGGAATACAGCCACTTCTTAATGATCGGGAATATGTTTTCGCTATTAATAGATAAACTTCCTTGCTTTGCTGACATCTTACGTCACGTCCTTCCTTCTGAAATATTTTATCTTACATAAAATATAGTTTAATACTGCCAGCAGTAAATGTCAAGAAAAAATTAGCACTCATTTTGAATGAGTGCTAGTAATTTGTTTTATACGGTTTACATAACTCTTTGTTTTATAATTCAAGTTCCAAAAACATCATAAATGAAATCATTTTTGGAACTTGAATTATAAAACTGCAGGTTATGTAAACCTCATGTGCCAGATAATGTACCAGATAATGTAACAGTTAATATGCCAGTTTATGTACCAGCTTATACACTTAATTAGCAGAAAAATATTTCGCATAAATGTCAAAGAAATTGGAGGTTGCGCCGGATGCCTGCTCTGTGAAGCTGACAGTGTTCCATAATTCTTCATTTAAATAACACTTCTTGTCTCCTATAAACATCGTGTAGATCTGTCCAAACATCTCCTGCTGCCGCTCTTTTAAAATTTCACGTTTGGCTGCCTCCGTCTGCTCCATATCATAGGTACTGATGCACCAGAAGATATAATATCCCTGATCTCCTTCCACGATACCGCTGACTTCGTTCTCTGCAAGGTTAAAGACCGCCTCCGTCAAAGCTTCTTCATGCTCCCCTTTGCGGTAATATGCCTCCACTTCCTCTGCGTCGCTATATTCCGATGCCAATGCATTAAAATCCTCTCCTGCCGCAATCCGCTCACAAATGCTCTCCGCCTGCCGGTAGACCGCCTCCCGCTCCGCCGTTGAAACAGCAACGCGTTCTCCATTGCCCCTATCGTATGTGGTCGTGAGGAATATCTGCCGCACTGTCACCGTCCGCGCTTCATCATCACTGATCTCCCGGTCCACATCCTGCACAAGACTCTGATACACCTTATTGGCAAGAGCATATTCTTCATAAAGCTGCCGCACCGTTTCCTGCGTCGCCCCATCCATGGCAGCTATCTCATCAGCGCTTAATGACTGATAATATTCCGCCGCAGCGTTTTCAACCAGCTCCTGTTCCCGCTCATCCAATGTAATCTCATAATATTCCGCCATCAGATTCATCATTTTGATCTTTGCAATCCTTGCCAAGACAGTCTGCTTAATGCTCTCCTCAATCGGAAGTCCGTCGATGCTCTGGGCAAAGATCTCCTCTCCAAAAACATCTGCATACTGATTCCTGATATTGTTCAGATAGATCATGACCTCCGGCGTGTAACAGCTCATCCTCTCGATACGGAATACCTCATTTTCATAGAATCCCGTAGTAAGCACAAACTCCGTATCGTCCCTGCATCCACTCAAAGCGGCAAGCAGCGCCGCGCAGACCAGCAGGCAGAACAGCCTCCTGCCAGCCTGCTGCAGAATTTTTTTCCCTTTTATCTGAAACATCTGTTCCTCTCCTGAATCTATCTTAATATCTATTCCCCAATGCATATTTGTCCTTATGGAACTTATTATAAGTGATTCGGCTATCTGCCGCAAGGAAAATGTATTCCGGATTTTAGAATTTTCTTACATAGGCGAATTTGTCAACGGCAAAAAAGCAGTCCCTGAACTACAGGTACTGCCTTTTAACAAAATCACTTATTTTTTTACGCCATTCCATTTACTGTCTTATATTTGTAAAGCATCTCCGCATGATTCTGCTCCTCGATCTGGATATCGCCCAGAAGCTTACGGACTGCGCTTTCTGCAAAGGAGAATACATTGGTATTATACTCGGAGGAAACCATTTTTTCCGTACCGATACAGTCGGTTGCCAAAAAAGCGTCGTTCTTTTTATCCGCCGATTCGCTCATGGTATCGTACGTTGCCACCGGAGAATAATTCTTGCCGTCCTGATCGTTGCAGTTACAGGAAGGTGTCTTACCGGAAGCTACCTGCACCAAAGAATCATAATGCTGCTGCTCCTTCTGTGCCAATGTACCAAACAGCCCCTTAAGCACCGGATCTTTCGCTTCCTTTTCATATCTTTTGTACTTCTCGATACAGCACTGCTCCTGTGTCTGAAGGTCTTTGATCACATCCATCTCTTTCTGACTTAATGCCATGTTTCTACCTCATTTCCTGTTATTAGGGAAAACGGAAGATATCCTTCACTTATGGATATTTTTTCCTTCCCTTTCTCTAGTATAAACGTCAGAAAATGTTTTATACATCAGAAAAGAAATATACGGCGCCGTTAACCGGCAATCATACTACCGACAACACTGATAATAAGCCCGATAATAAAGACAAGAAAAGGCAGTCCCCACCCAATCATAAGAAAAATGAGCAAAACCCATCTGGCAGCTTTATATTCCTTCCGCCGCCCGGCCTCTCCCTCAGCCCCTGGCAGATGCATCTGCATACCGGATATGGGTGACCATGTGTAGGTAATCTCCTGATCGGGAATTCCCTGATTAGGATTATACGGAATGAGATCACCATTAATAGATATATCCTGCGGATGATAGTGTGTGCCGTCTACCATTTTCCCCGCCAGATGCTTATCATCCGTAGTCTGGCACCAATGATTACGGTGTCCCGTACTAATCACTTCACCATTTAACGTCACCGTATTATCTTCATCGGGCGAACACACATGCCCGCAAAATGGGCATTTGGGGCTGTTATTCATCTCTGTTGCGCATACCGGGCATAACATATTTTTTATCCTCCTGTCTTTTACTGGTTCAAAAGTTTGCTTGACATAGCAAATAACATTTGATAAGATTATCCGTGGACATTGAAAAATGTTTCCGACGCTGCTGTAGCACAGTCGGTAGTGCGTCGCATTGGTAGTGCGGAGGTCACGGGTCCGATTCCCGTCAGCAGC
This sequence comes from Lachnospiraceae bacterium UBA7481, assembly GCA_002478505.1. Lineage (GTDB taxonomy): Bacteria > Bacillota > Clostridia > Lachnospirales > Lachnospiraceae > NK4A136. Next base: position 42,019 of record DLOP01000022.1, on the reverse strand, counting down.
TCTGAAAATCCCCCTAAATAAGTCCATGTATTTAGCCAAAAGATACATAGGCTTATTTTTTTTACTTAAAACAAATCGCTATGTGAGCCTGTTCACGCTAGCAACTCCTTCATCATTTCATCAACATCTGTATAAGATTTTCCGATAGAAGAATCCTGTTTCATTTTCCTTACTTCTTCTACCGCTTCTCTAGTTTCTTCATTAGGTATATTCATAGAAACCTCAAATGGAATCCTTTGCTCTCTGACCGCCTGTTTTGCCTGCAACTATTACCCCTCCTTTACAAAAAATACTTACATTTTTCCATGTAAAACTGCTGCTCTTTCTCAAAAAGCGCAGTCAATTTATCCAAACTTTTTTCTTCCCTATATTCCTTTAATGCATCCAGATATTCGTTTCTATTTGCATCCTCAATGATAATCGGCACAATTTCATTCTTCAAACATTCTCTAAACAGGATCAACCTGCCTGTCCTGCCATTTCCATCCTGAAATGGGTGAATACTCTCATATCTTGCGTGAAACTCAGCCAATTTAGAAATATTTACATCCTGATGAATGTACCAATCCATCAGTAAATTCATTTCCTGCTCTACATCATCAGGTTTTACAGTCTGATATATCCCGATCATATTCGGACGCTTTTTATATTCACCTATAGCGTATCCATTAGCACGATCTTTAAAAACGCCTGATTTCAACTCATAATGAAACTTCTTTATTAACTCTCCTGACAATGGTTCATCCAGCGTATCCAGCATTTTATTATACATCAAAAAATGACCATTCATTTCCTCAACATCTTTCGCACGATAATAATCATCTGATTTTGGCAAAGTTCCATGATCAAACAAAGATGCCGTCTGTTCCTCAGTAAGCGTACTTCCTTCAATTTTATTTGAATTGTAAGCAAGCAGACGCTGTGTATATGCATATACACCTGATCTGTCAAATTTATTTCTTTCTATTTTGAACCTTTGCAAAAGGAAATTTATGACTTCCCTATTTGTAGAATCTTCCATATATATACCTCACATACTTCCATCATTCTAATAATTATCCATGACGCCTTTGGCAGCTCAAATTTCACACTAACAAACCCTTCCTAACCCCATTCATACAATACAGTATATCGAATCGCCGTCAATGGAATCTTGCAATTCTCTAATACCGGATTGATAATCCTGTGTCACTACATAAATAACCCTGTCTTCTGTCCTGTTCTCTCTAATCGTGATCAGAACCAGCCCTTTATTTCTCTTATCATTCTCCCATATATCTTTAGTTACTATATAAGAATCACAAGTCTCATAGATCCCCTGATCCAGTTTTTTACACCGATGCCCATCAATCATTAATTCATCTATACCATAAACAATATAATCCGTCATAATCCTTTTCCCTCACGAATAAAAGCCATTGTCGCTGTTTCTCTGCTTTACATTGTTCGCAGCTCACAGTCAAACATTGTGTTTTTATCTTTGCAACTAAATATTACCATATAAACATCATTTCAAGCAAATAAAAAGATGTACTTGTAGTATAACATCTTATACGTATCTTTTTACAATTGTTTTGGCTTTCTCAAACCTGCAACTATCATAACTGAAAGGGTACAAATCTATGTAAAAAGTATACCATCAAATATCAGTGCCGGTAACAGACCCTAATAGAACCAGAACAAACCACCGGCTAAGCCGGTGGTTCTGATTGGAACAGTGGAAAAAAATTTGAATTAATATTCTATTTTAATCTTTTAAACAACCCGATCTCTGATATTACTTCTGATAATATTGTATGGATATCTTTTGTACCATACTGCTCCTTAAAATCATTGGTAACATCTAACATCTTTTTACTAAATCCTTCAATTTCAATATCAGAAGACTCATTTTTCATTCGTTTCTTATCAAGCTCAACCTGTCGGAGAAAATCTGCTCTTTCCGCAGCCACATCTCTGCCCCTGCTTTCTTTTATATCAAATATCTCCATCTGCCATTTAACCGAATTATCATACCAATCAGCCTCTCTCCGACGAACCTTTTCTTCTGCTTCCATACGCTCAGATATTTTTCCATAGGATCTGTCCAGTTCGGCAAGGGCTTCTTCCTTTGTCAGTTCGGTCAGCTTCAGATTTTTGTAGGCATAGTACGCCTTTGTGCCGTTATCATACCCTTGGCTGATCTCGTCATACAGCTTCGCATATGTCCCAAGGAGATTTTCCGCTTTCTCCTCAATCTTTACCCCTCTCCCGGCTGCAGCATTTAATGCCGGGTCAAAGCCGAAACCAGTCAAAAGTTGTCCGCTTCTGGTGAGTTCTAACTCCTTTAGCTGCCCGCTGAAATCTTGCGTATAAGATTGTGCCATTTTCCGATACTGCACCTTAGCCTCATCGGATATCGTAATTTCTACCGGCTTGTCTAATTCCAGAAACTTGAGTTCCGTAGTTACCCCTGCAATTTCTTTTGGCTGGGTATGATTCCCCTGATTTGTGGCAGTCATATCGATAAGATTGCCCATAATATTGCTAACGCCAGATACACTCATGATCAATTCTCCTCCTTGAACTTGATAAAAATATTCTTTTGCCATCCTTGACCTGCATATAAAATATGTAGTTTTATATAATTTATCGGCTGTTACGCCTGTTTCCTTAACCCGAATTGCATAAAATGACTATTTTGGGTATGAAATATTAATCCCTGTCACCTTTTAATCTTTCAAACAACCCGATCCCTGATAATATTGTAAAGATATCGTTTTTTCCATACTGCTCCTTAAAATCATTGATAACATCTAACATCTTTTTACTAAATCCTTTAATTTCAATATCATCAGATGCCTTATTGCGTTGTTTCTTCTGTTCATAATCCCGGAGCAAATCTCTTTCCTCAGTCGCATCCCTGCCCCTGCTTTCTTTCACATCAAATATCTCCATCCGCCATTTAACCGAATCATCATACCAATCAGCCTCCCTCCGACGGACCTTTTCCTCTGCTTCCATACGCTCAGATATTTTTCCATAGGATCTGTCCAGTTCCGCAAGGGCTTCTTCCTTTGTCAGTTCGGTCGGCTTCCCATTTTTGTAGACATAGAACGCCTTTGTGCCGTTATCATACCCTTGGCTGATCTCGTCATACAGCTTTGCATATGCCCCAAGGAGATTTTCCGCTTTCTTCTCAATCTTTAACCCCTCGGCTGCAGCCGGTCCATTCATCGAAGTATATAATTTCGATAATGTCGGTTCAAGACCCCAACCCGGCGACAAAAGTGTTCCGTTTCTAGTAATGTTTAACTCTTTGATATCCATCTGATTAGGTTGTATCATTTGTATCATTTTCCGATACTGCTCCTTAGACTCTTTGGATATCGTAAGTTCAACCGAATGGTCTAATTCCAGAAACTTGAGTTCCATAGTTACCCATGCAATTTCTTTTGTCTGGGTATGATTCCCCTGATTTGTGGCAGTCATATCCAAAATATTGCTAACGCCAGATACATTCATAATCAATCCACCTCCCTAACCTCTTTTAATTATATACGGATAATTCATCTTTTCCGTTCTTGCAGTATAACATCTTAATATATATCTTTTTACAATTGATTTTTAGATTTTATTTAATGCATGCTTAGTAAATCAAAATCATTTGTGGCTGCATATTATGACGCTATGCGGCAGGCAAGTACAAAATTGAGACAAAACGGGATTCTGCCACCCCTTTATCCCTGCATAAGCATAGTCAGATAAAAAGAAAAAAAGACCAGACTCCAGATATAATCTGTTGTCTGATCTATTTATATTTAAATATTTCTTTATTAGGAATATTAATTACACTTGCCAGTCTTTATCCCCTCTAAATCATTCAAATTGAATTACAAAACCTCCATATGTCTCATAATCATCCGATTCAAGTGCATCACAAAGTACAAACTTGATATTTCCCCCTGCAGAAACATCAACATCAAATATCCGATAGCGTAGATTACCACCCACTTTTTCTGTATTTTCTTCTTCATCAACCACATATAAGCTACACTCCTTTGCTGTCAATGAATCAGATTTTGTTAATACTTCCACATTCGTATACTCTGGACACAAAACATACATCTCTGTTATATTGTCTTGCAAATGAATTGTTACGTTTTGCTGCTCTGAATAATTTACGGAGAATATGTACTTTTCATATCCTTTATCCGAGAGCAAATAAATATATACAATCCGCATCTCCCATTCATCGGAAACCAAGAACTCTTTTTCACCGTCCAGAATATCATTGATCTCTAACTTTGACTCTGTATTTACTTTTTCAAAATAATCGTCCATATTCTCACTAATGCTTCTTGTTCTGCTGATTATTGTTTTCTCATCACTAATATTAGGCTGTTCAGCTACATATGACGGCGAATTATCCACATAGCTATTGTCTTTACTGCCACATCCAGAAAGCACAAATATCAACACAAACAAAACTAAACCAGTTTTACGTTTAATGAATGTCATAAATTGAATTACTCCAGTACATTGTAGTTCCGCCTACGTCTATCCCCATCTTTGTTCCATCGGACTTTGCCGCTGCCACGACCTCTATAGAACGATAACTACTGTAATTAGGATCCATGTAAACATAAAACACATCAGATGAAATTTGAAACGCTCCTGTTAAAACTAAAGAGTGTCCAACTCCTGATGATGGCAAGTGGAATACCTGTATTGGCTGACCATTGTTAAGACACTCAAATACTTTTGATGAAGTCATAGCCCCAGTTCCCGTTACTGACATTTTATATGTCCCTGTATAATAACTCTTTACTTCATTATAAGATGCGCCATTGAGCCCCTTCCCGGTCGCATTTGCAACATTTACAGCTGTATAACTTGTTCCATTCACATAATTCAATATTGATGCCATTGATGCTGCCCAGCATATCGGGTTACTATACTGTCTTACAATCGGAACATTAAGATCAATAGAAGAAGCTTGCGCTACAGGTATATTTGCAACATCAATCGCATTTATTGCATTTCCAATTTCTTTAGAATTAAAGTCTCCATATCCAATATTTTGCATATCAGATATTTCTTCATATTCATCAAGATGCTCCAACATATAAGCATTATCTTTTCCTTTTACTAAATATAATGCGCTTCCCGTTGAAACAAATATGTATTTTTCATCACTGTCTACAAGTTCAGCATTTAATACATCCACATATCCTGTTACCAAACCTGTAACTATATTTCCGTTCTCATCTTGATGTGCCGTAATTACCCCTACAATTCTATCATCCCCGTAAACAAGATAATAGTAGATATTATCTGGTACTAACTGATCTCCGTCAAGGGTAAACTGCTGAATTCCGCTGCTTACACCATATTCTGCGCACACATCAATACTACCTAATTGTGCCAAAACCGCTACATGCCTTGGTGCAATGTCATTCACATATTGATCAATCGTGCCATTACTGCCAGATATAAACTCCTTGCCTGATAAATCGTTAATCGTGGCAGCTCTTGCAGGCATACCGCTGCCACATACTAACACCAATGCCAATGCTAAACCTACTACTCTGCGAATGAAATTCTTCATATTTAATTTCTCTCCTTCTAGTTCTCGTACACTTTCCTACGATTTAAGAGTTCAACAGAGTCACTTTAACAATCCTAGATCCCCCTTAAACTTAATAAAATTATCAACGCAAGCTTTAATTAACGATTATTGCCACATCAATTATTAAATCTTATTCCTCTTCCCTCTTCGGTCTCTTCGGCTGATGAGTAAGTCCAGAACAGATTGGAGGCCACCCACAACTAACCTTTTCAACCTCATTGCGGAGCATTCTCTCCACAACTCTTAAAGCCCTTACACGAATTTTTTCTTTTCCTTTCATTTTACCTTTACCTCCTGCTTAGTGATTTTTGCCAGACACATCAAGAATGCACATAATATAATAGCCACCGACATATAGCCAATATACAGAATACCAGCTTTCAGATAAATCATGACAGCAATTATCATTACTTCCATTAAAACTATCAGTCTTGCCGCTTTCTTAGACTCTTGTAATTCGCTTTTGTTCATATCCATATTAGGGTGGTTTATTGTCCCCATTATGCAGATTAAAAGTATTGCAAGAAATAGCATTACATACATAACAGTCAGCTTTTTACAGAGTGTAGGTACAATCTGCATAATTGCAATATAAAATATGACTGTCCCTAGATAACACTGCCAAAACTCGTTCGCATGAAATCCTCCTGTCCGTTTTCTCAATGAAAAAAAGAACACCATAAAACAAATCGTGGGTAAAACTAGCCTGAATATCAATCCTAATAGCAGCATGGTTCCAACTGTTATAGTACGTTCCACCACACCTATTAATGCATATTCATAATATTCACAGTTTGATTTGCTTATTATCTTCTCCGCCTCCATTTGATTGACGATCTTTAATGCCATCTTTTCTATCATAGACATGCCTCCTTGATTATTTAATATGAATAATATAATGAAAAAATCAAGTTATTTTGCAGAAAACGGACTGTATATAGCAGAAAACGGCACAAAAAAGTTTTAGAGACAATTTTTTAATATCGTTTTCATGCAGGAATAATAATTGAAAAGTAAAATTCTTTATTCTTATCTTCAATGACATATGCACCACCATATTTCTCAATAATTTTTAACACATTCTTGATTCCTACACCATGTTCCTCAACGCTTGAGGTTTTCGTAGTTTTTATCTCACCATTCTCATATACAACATCATAATTAAAGGTATTTTTAACCGCAATGATTATCATATCATCTTCTTTAATGAACTTGAACTTAATTACCTTTTTATCCTCACATGACTCACATGCTTCAATGGCATTGTTCAGAAGGTTTGCAAGGACAGTAACCACATCCTCATCTTTCATTTTCAGTTCTGAAAGATCATTTACCCTGAACGCAAACACAATTCCCTTTGCGTCTGCCTCCTGATACTTTGTATTAAGTATGGCATTTATGATTACATTATTGGTATTAATGGCATCCGGTACATTATTCAGAGAACCATAAATCTTTTTTACATATTCTTCTAATTTGGAATATTGCTTTTTTTCCAGCAAGGATTCTATACATGAAATCTGGTTTTTATATTCATGTGTCTTTCTTTTTAAGTTATCAAAGTTTTCAGAAATAGACTTGTACATTTCCAACTGATTTTTCGCCTGAATCTGAAAAACCCTGTTTTCATGCAATTTCATTTCCCTTTCCACGATATCGTTAATTAAATAAAATACAACAATATTCATTCCCACCATTCCAAAAGCTATGACAGCAAGCAAATTTGCCTGCTCCACTGTCTGCACAAATCCAAAAATAGATACCATTGCCAAAATAGCTACAATGGTAAAAACAGGAAAAAACAAAAACCTTAACCATTCTGTATCCAGCATCATTTCCATCGTCTTTTTTCCAAACTGTTTTCTTATAATAAGAATAAGAAGAAATAATACGACTTTTCCCAATAGATATACCAAAACAACCACATACTGTTGCCCTAACCTCTCACTTTCCAAATGCAGACAGCTACCAATTAAATATGTCAAATAATCCATTGCCAGCAGCAATGCGTCAAATAGTATTGCCAATACAAAAGATTTTTTCAAGCTGATTTTAACATACCAAAGCATAAATACTGAAAATACAGAAATCGCAATAATCTGTCTTAGTACGAAATATTCAGATAATACATACGAATAAAAACACATACTACTAAGCAACAGCAAAACCTGTATTAAATTAATCCACCCTTTATGCCGTATTTTACCAAAAGTTTCAAAAAAGCTCTTACAACACATTGTTTCAATAAATATCAACAATACATTCTGCATTAAATCAAACATTTATATTTCTCCCTGACACTTTATAAACTTTTTCTTAACTCCTGTATACCTTGCTTTCGGTATGGTCAACTCAACCCCGTTTGTCAGTATCACTTTATAACGGGCAACATTTTTGATATGTTTTATATTTACAAGAAAACTCTGATGTATCCTTATAAAATCATCCTCTGGCAGTTTGGTTTCAAATATATTTAATGTTTCATACATGGTGTATTCTTTCATATCATCCTCCATAATATGAAACCTAAGTATATGAAGATTACTCTCAATATACAATAATCTTTCCAAGGATAATTCTTTTCTGCCTTCCCTAAAGTCAAATTTCCTTTTTGTCACGGAATAATTCAACTTTTTAATTATGGCATCCATACATTCATTAATGTTACTCTGAAAATGGGCGTTGCCCTTAAGCAAGTACCTTACAACATCTAATCGGTATCCTTCCAGCGAATAATCCACATATGCGGTCACAAATACTATAAATACATCCCGGCTTATTTCTCTGATTTTCTCAGCAACCATGATACCATCAACTTTATCCATATTGATATCCAAAAACACGATAGTATACTGTGCCATCTCAATGCCTAATTCTACCAATGCCTCTCCGGAGCTATATGTATCTATTTCAAAAACAAGACCTTTTTCCATCAAATAGCCGGAGATCAGTTCTTTTAGTTCTTCTGCAAAAAGATTTTCATCATCACATATTGCAATTTTGAACATCTGTTTTGCCTCCTCTCCTGCTAATTAATAGCAGTCTGTCTCTGATATTTTATGCTCCACCGTTTTGCATTTCGACATATCGTACTAAAACCACTAATCTTTTCTCTACATTAATAAGTAAGAAAAACGACATACTAAAAATCTAAATTCCCCCTCATTATCGTATTTTTCCTTATCACATTAGTCAACTAAATTGCAGAAATCGTCTATATTTTGCAGAAATCGACCAAAACATCAAATGCAGCAATCATGAGATTGTTTCCATTTCAAACCCTAGATATCCCTATGTCTAAGCAATGGCAGAACGCCCTTATATGAAACCTTTCTAGAAAAAACATCGGAGCAGGTATTACCTGCCCCTATGATTTTATTTCCCACATACCGCTTGATTGCAACCGTCTTTAACCCATTCAGGTCAAAAACAGTGTTATCCGCATTGCCGCTATGTAATTATATAAAAAATATTTACAATCCTTTTTATCTCAGAATCTCCCTAATATACCTCTCATAACAATAGACTCTGTATCTCTTCTTATTTGAAATTTCCTTTATCAAGTCATGTTTTTCTAAAATAGCAACTAACTTCGCAGCGGTATTATATGCTGTATGAAACTCCTGCTCGATATCATGAATGACAAAAACCGGATTTTCTTCCATAAATGCAGATATCTCCTGCAATAATGATTTTTGTTTTTCATTTTCGATAGAAATCAAGGTATTCTTATGAATCTGTTCCAACTGCATAATCGCCTGATTCGTTTTGGCAACCGCCATTTCTACAACATGTATAAAAAATGAAATCCATTTACTGTAATCTCCACTTTCTCTAACTTGACGCATTGCCGACTTCCGCTCCGCATCCTGCTCTACAAAATATCTGGCAAATGGAATGTAATAATCACTTCCCATACCCTTCTGTCTCAAAAAGAAGTTTAACAAAATGCTGATCCAAATTTCATTATCTTGCTCATACGGCATAATTGTTAAGAATTGATACGCCAGAAGCCCCGCTTTTATAACCGGATCTATCCTTATAGCTTCATTCCAATATAGTTCCAAGTCCCGCATCAACTCAGGTACTTGTTCCGGTGCTGGTGGATTATACTCCAACAAACTTACTTTCTTAAATTTTGAATTTTCCCATATTTGATTCCGTCGGAATGTCGCATTCAGATGTTTTATTTTAAATTTTCCCCTAAGAATATTACTACAAATCCGGTCTTGATGTTCTTCCATGCATTCATATAAAACCTTTTTTTTGAAAATTTCTTCTGATAACCGAATACTAAATACATCTGTTAATTGTATCTCTATATCATTATTTTCCAAAACAGAAATGCATTCCTGCTTATAAAGCTGTCTGTTTCTAGCTTTGAAATCTGTTTCATAAAAGCTAAGCCCCTGCATTTTCCCGATTTCTCTATAAATGACATTTAGCCGGTGTCCCCATTCATCTATCAGAAATTGCTGCTCATCTACGTGTTGTAATGGAGCAGGCATATAAGTACGATAATATAATCTGCTGTGCGCTTCTTGTACTCCTGCAGCATTACGAATAATTTCATATTCTCCGGCATTATTCTTTTCCATACACTGCATTGCTTCGTCATGACATGCATATTTGTCAATATCTTCCATAATATAAACTACTCCTGTTTCTTTTCAATTCCTTCCAAGGTGGAAATAGCTTCCAAATAATGTTTTTCTACTGCTGATAAATACTGCTTCGCCTTCTCTGAATATTTTTCATATTCTTTATGCGCTTTCTCCAGTGCCTGTCTGTGTGATATCTTTCCTTTGTGTGTTAAAATATCACGTCTTGTCATTTTTAAGTAATCATCTATTGTTTCAAGCCAATCTTTCATATACATAGGTTCACGGTTCATTGCCCGCAGTTCTGCAATATCCAGATAAGCAGAAACAAGCCTGTCCAATATCTCAAGTTCTTCTCTGCTTAAATAGTTTTTCGCAATTTCTACATCTGTTCTCTCTGGGAATTCTCCACGCCAGCTTGTCAGACCCATAAATTCTTTTTCACTATCAGCCCTCTCATAAATCACTTCCGCCGCAGTATGACGATGCGCCGCCCAATGCATCTTATTCTGCACCTGTTTAAAAAACTGCACGGAAATTTCTGACTTCGGGTCATAATCTATGCTGGTAGCATAGATATCCAAAACCTTTCTCCAAAATACTTTTTCACTTGCACGAATACTTCTGATTCGTGACAACAATTCTTCAAAGTAATTACCACCACCAAGTTTTTTTAATCTATCATCATCCAGCGCAAAACCTTTTACCATATATTCTTTCAAGACTTTCAACGCCCATTTTCGGAACTGCGTACCACGGAGAGATTTTACACGGTAGCCCACAGAAATAATCACATCCAAATTGTAATAAGCAACCTGATATGTTTTTCCATCTTCTGCAGTTGTTGCAAAAAATGCAACAACTGAATCTTGCTCCAATTCTCCTTCTGCAAATATGTTCTTTATATGTCTTGATATAACGGATTTGTCACGCTGAAACAGCTCGCACAGCTGATTTAAATTCAGCCATACTGTCTCCGACTCCATCGTAACCTCTAATTTAACAGTTCCGTCTTCAGTTACATAAATGAGAACTTCGCTTCTCTCCATAGACACTCTCCTCGTAATGATTCGTTTTTAATCTATTTCCATTATATCATTTTATTTTAAATTAGCAAGGAAATTTGAAATTAAAAAAATACCGGGCTTTTTTATTTTTGATCTGTCTGGCATTTTGACTTTAAAATCAATAGATTTCATTGTCTTTACTTTGACCCCAGAATATCATATTCTCACTTTTTTCAATATGTCGTTACCTAAGCTGCAGTGCCAAAGGTTTAAGTTGCAAAATAACATAAAAATCAGGGGAACTGGCATTACCGGTTCCCCTTCCTTTTATTTTTTACCTTTTTCTGTCCATGAAATCAGTCGATTCCACGATCCCCTTATTTCTTTTTACCGCCTATCTTTGTGACATAACTCAGACCGGTTCCGTGCCCTGCGGAAACTCTTGCCGTAGTGCCTGTTTTGGAATTGATGGAAATTCCGGCATGCTTGCCGCCGATGCTGACTCCTACGCTTTTCGATCCGAGATTCACTTTTACTCCCGGCGCAACCTTAATACTCTTTCTGAAACGAAGTCCCATACTGCATTACCTCCTGCATTTCTAATATGTTATATCCCACGAATCTTTCATGTCAGAGCAATTTGAGGCTCTGACTCAAATTGCTGGTTGAAAAATAAGATATCAATCTTATTTTTCAATCTACTTACCATAATATATTTATGTGAACTTAATCAATGTGGCATGTCCCTATATGCTCCCGAACCTTCATTTATTCTCATAAATATATCGATTTTTCGATTTCTTTCCGGAAAGCAGCACATCCTTCTCTGTCAACTGTAGTCCATCAATGACCCGAAGCGCCTCCTCCATCTGCGCTTCATTGACGCAGATGATCAGCCTTGTCTTCTCCTTCAGCAAAACTCTCTGCAAAAACCCCGGTTCCTGCCACCGAAGAAAATAGGAAACTCTTGCGTACTGCAGCGCCGCTTCTATCTTGTGCCTTACCACATTTCTGCGTTTATCGTTCACGGCAATGATCTCACACAGATCCACTTCATTATTTACCTTGATGTGCGTCATCATATTATCAATCATCATGCACCTGCATACCCTGCTTCAAATGCCGCCTTGTTGATCTCCACCGTTTTAGGCGGGACCGTCTTCTCAATCACTTGAAGCCATTCTTCCTTTGTAAAATTCATCCGCTTAGCCGCCACGCCGATAATAATGGTATTAAAAACCTTGGCGTTGCCGAGTTTCTTTGCCTCCGCCATAGCGTCCACCGCAACTACCTGATATTCCTTTGACAGATTCTCAATGATCTGCTCCGGATATTCCGCCGCTCCGGTCACCACCGTCATCGGATCGATCCGCTGGTCATTCACGATGATCACACCGTCCTTTTTCAGGAAGTGCGCATAACGGAGCGCCTCTAAACGTTCAAATGCAATCAAAACATCTGCGCAACCCTCTTCTACGATCGGCTCCGCCACTTCTTTTCCATACCGCACAAAGGTCACCACAGAACCGCCTCTCTGTGCCATTCCGTGTACCTCTGATAATTTCACATCATATCCTGCCTGCGTCGTGATACCGCCGAGGATCCTGCTGGTCAGCAGCGTTCCCTGTCCGCCTACGCCTACGATCATGATACTTTTTGTCTGTTCCATATGGATCGTCCTGCTCCTCTCTGTCATGTATTTTATGTCCGTCCCGCTTATGCAATCGGCACAGTCTCAATCGCCTCAAACTTACACTGCGTCTTGCAAAGACCGCATCCGTTACACATCGTCTCATCAATTTTCACAGTGCCGTCTGCCTGCTTCGTAATCGCCGGGCATCCCGGTTTCAGGCACATGCCACGCAGGCAGGATATGATGTGANNGGAAGCGCGACGCATTTTACCTTGGAGACATTACTCTTTAATAATGCGCAGGGCGCCTGTGCAATGATCACGGAAACTGCATCCCTTGCAACTTCTTCCTTTACCGTCTCCGCAAGCAGTTTTGTATCAAAGGCATTGACCACTTTTACATGCTGTACGCCAAGCGCATGACACAATTCTTCCAGATCCACCGCAAANNTTTAATGTCCTGCCCGTCGCCGCATGATCCTGATGCCCTGTCATGCCTGTTGTGGAATTATCCAATATGATAACCGTTCCGGAAGACTGGTTATATACCATATTCATCAGGGAATTCACACCGGTATGTAAAAATGTGGAATCTCCAATGAGCGCAACCCAGTCCTTGA
>DLOP01000022.1:3908-28478 GCA_002478505.1 Lachnospiraceae bacterium UBA7481 | reverse complement strand
GGTACGGCGCCTAAGGTATAACATCCGATATCTCCCGCGCCATGGATCTTTAGCTGATTCAATACGGAAAAGACGCTTCTATGCGGACAGCCCGGGCAAAGGATCGGCGGTCTTGCCGGAACATTTGCAGGCTCCTTTGTAACGATCTCCTGCTTCAGGATGGCCTTACGCAGCATATTAGCGCTGTATTCTCCCTGAATGGTAAAGATCTCTTTTCCGATCACCTTGATGCCCCATGACCTTACCTGTTCTTCGATCAAAGGCTCCAGTTCTTCTACTACATAAAGTGTCCCTACCTTTGAGGCAAATTCCTCTATCATTTTCTTCGGCAGCGGATGCACAAGACCCAGCTTTAATACCGATGCATCCGGCAACGCTTCCCTGACATACTGATAGGGTATTCCCGATGTGATCACACCGATGGAAGTATCCCTGTATTCCGTACGGTTGACCGCCATGGAAGACGCATCCTCCGCCATCTTCTTTAATCTTTGTTCCACAACCACATGGCGTCCTTTTGCATTGCCCGGCATCATTACACGCTTTGCCGGATTTCTCTCATATATTTTATCTGCCGGCTCCTGGCGTTCTTCCAATGCAACCACGCCCTGTGAATGTGCCAGTCTGGTTGTGGTGCGTACCATAATCGGCGTATCGTATTCCTCGCTTAAAGCAAACGCAAGCTTCGTGTAGTCCTTCGCCTCTTGTGAGTCTGCGGGTTCCAGTACCGGAACCTGTGCAACTCTTGCAACACATCTGGAATCCTGCTCATTCTGGGAGGAATATAATCCCGGATCATCTGCAGCCACGATCACAAGTCCGCCATTCACCCCAGCATAAGATACGGAATATAATGGATCGGACGCCACATTGACGCCGACATGCTTCATGGATGCCATCGCCCTGACGCCGCTGAATGACGCGCCTATCGCCACTTCCATGGCTACCTTTTCATTCGGTGACCACTCTGCGTATATCTCCGGATATTTTACAATATTCTCACTGATCTCTGTACTCGGCGTTCCGGGATATGCTGCGGAAACCTTTACTCCCGCCTCATAAGCTCCTCTCGCGATCGCCTCGTTGCCAAGCATAATTTTTTTCTCTGCCATGTCTGATTTCCTTTCTGTATCTTATGCAGTTAAAATATTTATCAAAATAATTTTTTTTAAAATACCGCTTATACAGCATAACATATTTTGATCAAAAATACAAACACTTCCCAACAAGTACCAGCATATTAATATCATAAACGCCGCCTTGAGGGATCCTATGTCATACTGTACAATTTTAGATGGGGGATATCATGGAGAAAAACTTCATGATACGGAATATCAAAGCTGCCACGAAAACGACTGTCCGGAGACAGCCTATCCTTTCGAGGAATCGCTGATCAGGATGATCGAACTGACCGGACAGCTTCTTACCGAACAGGGATATCATGTCTGTTATACCCGCTGCGGCGACTGCATGATGACGCCCAGCAAAGTTGCCGAACTTGCCAATACAGGATTATGCCAGGGCAAGACAGAGATTCCGCTTCAGAATTCCTGCCTGCTTTCCTTCCACCGCTCGCTCCTTTTATGCCCCGGTTCCGTCCAGAATGTTGAGATATTCGTCTATCAACGCAACAGCCCGTCCTCCCGTCTGGCTTATTCCATCTTAGACGAACTTCAAAAAGAAGGCTACCGGAGCCTTGGCGTTCAGGAACGCCCCAATCTGACGATCCTGCGCCGCACCAATATGCCTGCTTTATTTATTACATTAGGGAATCTTCCTCTTTCCTCTGATACCGCGGAGGAGAATGACCGGTTAATGAAGGCGACTGCAGAAGCATTCGCCCGGGGTGTTATAAACTATTTTTCAACGCAAATATTTTAATATAAAAGATTTCTCCCCGAACTCTCAATCTGCCACGACGACCGCCATAGAATATCCTTCGATTGGTTCTTTCGTGTGTATTTTCGTGAAGTCCTTTAATTCTGTTCTCTCATAAGACGGAGCGATCTCTCCAACACACCGGAGTCCATCCAATACGATTTCCTCCCCGTAGAGAAGCGGCACCACGGAAAACCTTTCCAACCCCGTACTCAATCCCCTGCCGGTACACTTGATACAGCTTTCTTTCAGAGACCAAAGATCATAAAAACACTGCTTCCTGTCTTTTGCTTCTTTTAAGTACGCAAGTTCCTCAGGATGAAAGAACCGTTCCGCCAGCCTGTCCTCGTACTTCTCGTGTCTCTGGATATCTGCTCCGGTCTCCTTGTCCGAGACCGCGCAGAGCACATATTCTCCGGAGTGGGAAAGATTAAAATAAAGTCCCAGCTCCTTAGGAAGCATCGGTTTTCCATGCTCTTTGACCAAACAGCTTCCATCCCAGTGAAGATCTGTATTCTCTCTCACCGCGTAATGAAGCAAAAGACCAGCAGCTACGCTTCTGGCCTTATCGGGATGCTGTATCATTTTTTCTGTTTTTTCCTGCCGCTCTTTGCTGACCATGGAAAGAGCCTTTTGATAGAAAGCATCCTCCATCAGCGGCTCTACCGCGGCAACATATATTTTATACATCGTCTTTTATAATCCTTTAACTCATGATCCGTTATTTCCCTGATCTCTATAGGCTTCTTTCTGCTTTATACCTCAGTATCCTTATTCTTCAGATCAAGCTTGATCTCCAACTCCTCCAACTGTTTCGGATCCACCACATTCGGCGCCTCCGACATCAGGCAGGACGCATCCTTTACCTTCGGGAACGCAATGACTTCACGGATATTTTCCGCCTGCACCATCAGCATGATCAGACGGTCCAGACCAAAGGCAAGACCGGCATGAGGCGGTACGCCGTACTTAAAGGCATTTAACAAAAATCCGAATTTCTCATAAGCCTCCTCTGTCCCGATGCCAAGCTTCTCAAACATCTTCTCCTGCACATCAGACTGATAGATCCTGACGGAACCGCCGCCCAGCTCTACACCGTTCAAAACACAGTCATATGCCTTGGCGCGTACCTTCCCCGGATCGGTATCCAAGAGGGCAAGATCTTCCTCCATCGGCATCGTAAACGGATGATGCATCGCTACATAACGGTTCTCCTCCTCATCCCACTCAAGCAGCGGGAACTCTGTGATCCACAGGAAACGATACTCTTCTTTTTCCAATATCCCCATATTCCTTGCGATCTCAAGACGCAGGTTTCCGAGAACATCCCATACCACTTTATTCTTATCTGCCGCAAATAAAAGCAGATCTCCCTTTTCTCCGTCCATCGCCGCCACTAACGCAGCCGTCTGTTCTTCTGTCATAAACTTTGTAAAGGAAGACTTATATGTGCCATCCGGCTGGATCGCCAGATAAGCAAGTCCCTTCGCGCCAAAATCCTTTGCGAAATCCACCAGCGCGTCGATCTTCTTCCTCGGCATCTCTCCCTGACCCTTCGCGTTGATACCCCGGACAGTCCCGCCGTTTTCCAAAGCGCTTTTAAATACGATAAAATCAACATCCTTTACTACTTCAGATACATTGACAAGTTCCATGCCAAATCTGATATCCGGTTTATCGGAACCAAATCGGTCCATCGCCTCCTGCCAGGTCATCCGCTGCATCGGAAGCGGCACCTCTACGCCAAGATGCTCCTGAAACAGCTTCTGCAGCAACCGCTCATTAACATCAATAACGTCATCCACATCCACAAAGGAAAGCTCCATATCCACCTGCGTAAATTCCGGTTGCCGGTCGGCACGAAGATCCTCGTCACGAAAGCATTTCGCGATCTGATAATATCTGTCATAACCGGAACACATCAGCAGCTGCTTAAATAACTGCGGCGACTGCGGCAGCGCGTAAAATGTCCCCGGATGCACACGGCTGGGCACCAGATAATCCCTTGCCCCCTCCGGCGTGGAACGGTTTAAGATCGGCGTCTCGATCTCCAGAAAACCTTCTTCACTTAAGAAATTACGGATCGAATTGACCACATGGCTCCGGACCATCAGATTGTGCTGGATATCCGGTCTTCTCAGATCCAGATATCTGTATTTTAACCGAAGCTCTTCTTTCGTCTTGGAATCCGCCTCAATGGGAAATGGAGGCGTCTCCGCCTCGGAAAGGATACGAAGCGACGTTGCGCGGACTTCGATCGTCCCTGTTTTCAAGCCTGCATTTTCCGCTCCACCACGCTTTTCTACAGTTCCGGTGACTGCGATCACAAATTCACTGCGCAGCTTCTCCGCCTTTGCAAATCCCTCTTTATCGATATAACCTGCGCTGTTCTCCTCGGAAGTCTCAAAGATGATCTGTACGATTCCGGAACGGTCCCTAAGATCCAGAAAGATGATGCCGCCTTTATTTCTGTTTTTCTGCACCCATCCCATCAGCGTGACGGTCTCGCCGATATTCTGCTCGGAAATCTCCGCGCATCTGTGGGTCCTTTTCAAACCTTTCATTGTCTCTGCCATGATCTGCTGTTCTCCTTATGTTATATTATTTTAGGCATTTGTACCTGACCAATTCTACTTCAATGCATTGACGTAAAACTCCTCATATTCCGTATAACCCTGCTGTGCAAGCTGATCCTTTTGGAACTTCTTATTCTTATTCATACGTGCGATCAGGACTACGCCGCCCTCCCGGCGCAGCTTCTCCGCTTTCTGAAAGATCTCGTTGACGCGGTCAGAAGGCATCCCTTTCTCAATTAAGAAAGCGGTCTTATTGCCCTGTCCCGGCACCTTGAACCCGTTTTCCAGAAGAATGGTGATGATCCGCTCAAAACCAATGGAAAAACCGCATGCCGGAGTATCGTTGCCGGTAAATTTCCCGATCATCTTATCATAACGTCCGCCGCCGCCACAGCTGGAATGAAACTCTTTTAACTCCACCTCAAATATCGTCCCTGTATAATACGACATGCCGCGCACCAGCGTCGGATCAAACAGAAGCGTAAAATCTGCTGTCTTTGCCGCGTTTACCGCTGCGTCGATCTCCGTCAGATTGTCTCTGCACTCCTTCGGCAGATATTCCCCAAGCTTGTCCGCCAGATATGCCACCGGATCCTTTTCCTTCTCCAGTTCAGCAAAAAGCGCGGTATATTTCTCTACGCTTTCTCCGGCAAATCCCGCCTCGATCAGCGTATCCCTGACACCCTCCAGACCAATCTTGTCCATCTTATCCAATATGATAAAGACCTCGTCAAAGCTCTCCTCTGCAAATCCGGCATAAGAAGCCATGGCCTTTAACATCCGCCTGTCATTGATCCGGATATTAAAATTTTTGAAGTCCAGTTTTCCCAGAAGGGTGGTCGTTGCAAGGATCAGCTCGATCTCTGCCAGATTGGACGGTTCTCCGAGGATGTCAATATCACACTGCATGAACTGGCGGAATCTCCCCTTCTGCGGCTGATCCGCACGCCATACATTCCCCATCTGCAACGCCTTAAAGGGACTTGGCAGTTCATTCGCATGGTTGGAATAATATCTTGCCAGCGGCACCGTCAGATCATATCTTAAACCGCTGTCAGTCAGATCTGTCTCCGACTGCGCCGTCTCAAGATTTAATTTACCGCCGCGCTTTAATATTTTAAAGATCAGTTTTTCATTCTCTCCGCCCTGTTTATTCGTAAGGTTTTCAATATTCTCCACACAGGGGGTCTCCATCGGGGTAAAGCCGTATGTTTTATAAGTCTCCTTGATCAGGTTGATCACATAATCCCGAATCTCCATTTCTTCGGGCATAACGTCCTTCATCCCTTTGACCGGTTTCTTACTCAGTGCCATGATATCGTCCTCCAAAAGATTATTTTACACTTTTTTCCATCAATACACAAGAACAGCTTTTCGCACGTCTTAACGCTGTTTCTACTATTTTGATTTTACATTACTGTATGATCTTTAAGCTGGCTGTCAACATCCCTGCCAGCATACATCACACGAATTACTGTCACAATGCCCGCATCCCTATCCGGAATATAAAACACCAGATAATTATCAACAGGCAATACCCTTAGCCCTCTGCTGTGCCACGGTTCTTTTTCATAATGTCTGAATCTCTCCGGAAATTCTTCAAGTCCCATAAAGTGTTCCTCTAACCGTTCAAGCTGTCCTGCTGCATTATCCGGCGATTGCAGTTCAAAGGCAATATATTCATATATGCCTCTTAAATCGGCATCAGCCTGATCCGTGGTAGTCACCTCATAAATCATATGTCATAATCTTTGCGAATATCAGCAAATACCTGTTTTGCAGGTT
Source organism: Lachnospiraceae bacterium UBA7481 (assembly GCA_002478505.1). Lineage (GTDB taxonomy): Bacteria > Bacillota > Clostridia > Lachnospirales > Lachnospiraceae > NK4A136. The sequence continues at coordinate 22,239 of DLOP01000022.1, read as the reverse complement.
TGGTTCTGCCTGCCGCCATATCCGCATACCCTTTCTCCAATTCTGCATTTAATTCCGTTTCGCTCAATCCTGACACATCAGCAGGTCTTACTGTAGGTATTTTTACTTCAAACGGAAGCCCTCTGTTTAAAATAATCTGTTTATAAAACATATTGATCGCATTGGATGCCGGGATACCAAGCGCCGACAAAATGCTTTCTGCCTGCTCTTTCACATCCGGCTCTATTCTAGCGTATAAATTAGCTGATTTTGCTGCCATAACATAACACTCCTTTCCCAAATCTTAGTGTTGCCTTTTGACGAATTCATTATACCAATATGTGCGCACAATAGCAATACATTTTATTTTCCTTTTTGGGGAAATAATTTTACCATCTCATCATACAGACAGAAAAACATCTCCTCCACTTCCGCATCTTCGTGAAAATGTCCAAAGTACCATGCCGTAAAGTCTGTATTGTCCGCTACTCGCTGCAAGAATTGTCTCAGCTCTATTTCGTCATCAGACAATTCCACATATCCCATCTCTGCAACGATCTCCCTCGGTCCAGTATGCGTCAGGATGTAATCAACCTGAAAGCCCGACTTTTCCAGATTACTCCAACCCTCCTCATATTCCTCCATGGAAGGAATTTCCTCGGGGAACCACGAAATCCCTTCACTTCTGTACATCTTGTCCACACTGTATGCCCCGCCAAAGGTAAAGAACTTTATTCCATCGATACAAAACACCTGTCCTCTCATCAAATGTATGATATCGTCCTCAATAAAATGTACCTTGCCGCCATTCCACATATCCACGCCATATGAATTAAGCTGTTCAAAATTTTCATGGTTCCCATCTATGAAAAGAGTGGTGACCGGCAGCCCGCGTAATATGTTTCTGGTTTCCCTTTCCTCCGATGCCGAAAAACCGCAGACGCCTACATCGCCACATATAATGAGATAATCCTCTTTCGTAAATTCATCCTCCCTGCCCTCAAAGAAACGCATGACATGCCATATATCCACCGTTCCGTGAGTATCTCCTGCTATTATAAAACACATATCTTTTCCACCTCCTTTTTTGCCATTACAACATCACACTTTTTCCAGCATTTCTTCAAATTTTCTATTGTTATTGTGAATATCTCCGATCACGTAATGCATGATTCCAGTCCTATCTGCCATCTATATATATGACTTCTTCCGTCTCCACACAAAATGCCGCCAGCTTTCCCCCTGACACACAGGCACAGTCCAGCGCGATATGCCCGTTTTTTCTATATACCTCCGCTTTTCCCCATCCATTTATCAAAACCGTCGGCGTGTGTCCTGTCACCAGAAAAATATTTTCGTCCGGGTAATATCTTTTGGAATAATCCGCCCTTTCTTCCAGAAAATCATATAAATCATACTCATCCATGTCTTTGTCCGGCGCGAAATTTGCAAGCCCGACATGAACCAGCCTGTATTCTTTTCCATTATTTTCTATCACCTCATACAGTGACGCCTCTGCCATATAATCCAGAATATCCATTTTTTCGGGATAGCCCAGTTTCCCAAACTGTTCCGCCGTAACCTGCCCGCCGTCCTGAAGCCATAAGTTATAATCCAGAAGAATATCAGCTGTCAGATGGGTGTCGTAATTTTCCTCTGTAATTTCCACAGAAAGCTTTTTCATAAGCGTATACATGATAAAATCATGGTTTCCCAAAATAAAAATAACATTGGGGCGTTCCATCATATCCTGTAAGATTCTTATGGGTTCCGGGCCACGATCAACGACATCTCCCAGTACATACAATTCATCCTTTTCAGAAAAATCAATTTTTGCAAGCAGTTCCTGATACTGCTCAAAGCATCCGTGTAGATCAGAAACAATATACCTCATATCCGACTCCTTTTCTTCCTGCCTTCTCCGTCATCACATACTCTCTTTTATCGGATTACAGCCAGTCAGGAATATGTATATAACACTTAGTTTTCCATATTTTTCTGAGTATTTCTTTATTATCATTATACCATTTCTTTAACAAAGGCAGGATATAGCTGACATAAAAGGCTGAAAACTCTCCCTCGATCGCGCCCGTATCAAGAAATACATCCACATCTGTAATTTCATCTTCCTCACCCCCAATATATCTTACCTGTATTTTGGGATTTCCCTCAAAGTTAAAATTGCAAAACACTTGAAAAACACCATCGTTATATATTTCAACTTTTTCCCGCACTTCTTGTATGCCGATTTCATGTTCGGTTTCGTCCACAAACAATTTCCCATCGTTCCATTCCGGCAGCTCTCCTAAAAATTCATTTGCATGATATCTATAAATAACCGGTTTCCGTGGAGAATCCGTGAATGGTTTGCATCTCACATTTCCATCCATGATTCTCTGATATCCTTCAATCAATTTCAATTTGCTTGTATAGGCACCGCAGATTGACATCTCTCCAAAGCATTCCCATAACCCCAATACATAAACTTCTTTTTCCTGTTCCGCTTCCACAATCTGATCCATCCTTAAATCCTTCTCATATATTTCTTTGTTATTCATCAGCCCGAAGAGCGCCGTATCTCTTCATCCTTCACGGGATTTTTATTAGCACAAGCCTCCCATCACTTTTCAGCTCATAATACTTCTTTTTCTCCTCATCATATGCAAGACATAAAAGATTTCCTGTGTGTTCCACAGATCCGTCTATGTAATAATGACTGTACCCATCATAGAAAATGCCCTGAAAGCCCCGGTCTTTACTGTGACCAGCATAATCTGCAGCAGTTTTCGCCGACACATGACCCGCAATGATATCCTTATAAAATTTCCCGATTGCTGGCGGATATTTGCCAGTCATCACATACTCCGGCGTTGCCAGAGTGCAGTATGCCATTTCCTCCTCAGGTATTTCCTCGTCCACGCCCGCATGAACGAAAATCTGTGTGGCTGTCTCATAGTAACAGGGCAGTTTGTTCATCCACGAAAGCAGTTCCCGGTGATTTGCATTAATGGTTCTGACAAAGTAATCAATCTTATCCTCCCTGGAACAAATTTTGTCCTGCTCCGCTCTTTGTTCCTCTGTCAGAAAGGTTCCGCTGGTATTATAATTATCGTCCTCCGCCAGCCAATCACGTCCTCTTCCTGCCAGAAAATCTTCAAACCATGCCTCATGATTTCCTTTCAAAACAATTATCTTCTCATCGCCATACTGTTTCTGCAAAGAATGCACACGATTCAGCACCCTGTAACTGTCGGGACCTCTGTCAATGTAGTCTCCCAGCAGCACAAGCCGGTTTCCTTCCTTTTGAAGCTCCGGATTTATCTGCTCCAATCTCTTTTCAAATGCGTCTAGGCAGCCGTGTATGTCAGAAATTGCATATATCACAGGCACCTCCTCATAACTCTACACATCCAATTGCACATTTTGAGTTTTCACATCGGAATCAATCACACTACACTATATCATCAGGAATGTCTAATAGTGGCAGACTTTCTTTTTTGTAATTATTATATAGCAAATCACTGTCCATCTCCATGAAGTCATTAACTATCTTCTCTAAATCTTCCCCTTCAACGCCATGATGTCCTGCTATCTGCGCATTTCTATTGCAGCTTTCATCGGATTCTCCTTCTTCCCGCATCGTACTTTCCACTGATTCTCCATAGCAGGTGGTTGCCACAGTTTTATCCGCTTCATGACAAGCCCTTAAGGCTTCCCACCTCTGATTCATCCTCTGCTTAAATTCCTCAAACGAATAAGAACGCATACGCCCCTCTTTTATGGCTTTTTCACTCTCCTCCAACTTCTGTCTCAGCCAGTTATTATCTTCCTTTTCTAAAATCTTTGCATCATAAGGCTGTAATTCTTCAAAAAGATAAGACTGATACCCACACTCACAGGGAAGCTCATCCAAATGGACCATTAAGCCATAGACCATCCTTTCTCCCTTTACAAAAGTGTATTGTTTCCCAACCTGAAGTTCTTCATGATGAAATATCGTACCATCACCCAGATAATCATGTTGATTAGCAATGCACAGTATTTTACGCTTCTCCTGATTAAAAATATTTACTTTCTTTGTCTGGTGATTTGTTCCCTTATCCATGATTCCATATCCCCCGTTTTCTCATCACCCTGCAGTCTCTAATACGGCCTTGTATAATATGTATTGCTATTTCTTCTAAAAAAAGAAATCGTCGCATTAATCCCATAGGCAATGAAAATATTCTTTCAGCATATCCAGCGCTTTGTCCTTGCATTCTTCTCTATATTGGTTTATCTCGCCTTCCGTTTTCTCGTATTTATCCGCTATTTTCTTATATTTCGGATCATTGCGCATCATCGCGAAGCCTGTATTGGGACCATACTTACCATAATAATTATCCAACATCTCCATATATTCTTCTTCGTAAGGATTCTTCTTGGAGCTGCTATATTCATATGACTCTCTCCACAAAAAAATCATCTGATCCAAAACTTTATCCCACTCTTCATGGCAGCTATCGTCCTCCGGCTTGTCCGTACGGCTTAAGCAGACAGGCGAACCCATGCGGTGATCTTTCAAATATTGAAGCATATCCGGAAGCAGCATCTGTAAGTATGTTTCCATCCACCATATGTCCCCATCCGAAAATCCTCGCGTAATGCGCTGCCAGCTCCATTTCAGACTTCTTTTTATATACTTGACTAACTTCCATGGGTGGATAAACCGTTTTCCCATTACCTCAGAAACAAACAGATATTTGTTCCAGACATTATTTGTCAAATCCGCCTCTGTAAGTCCTTCCTTCGCCATCTCCAAATCTCTTTTTCGGTCAGTCATTATATTCCCTTTCTAAAACCTATGCGACATAAGGCGGCTTTTGTGGCTTGTATTAGCATTATACCATATGCCTTTACAATATTTTCGAATGATTTCATCTTCTCTATTTACTTATTTTAGGCAGCCGGTAGGCGTTTGCCAACTTGCACGCCTTGGTTTTTTCATACATCGCAGTCATCCTGTTTGCAATCCTCTAAAATTTGCTGTACGATCTCCAAAGAGTCGATATCCTCTTCAAGCTGTCTTACCGTGTTGAAAAACAGCATTCTTTGCCACTGATTGAGCAATGTTGCATCGCCTTCCTCACAATTCACATATATAATATTGACCTGCTCCTCGCTTTTCTGTTGAAATTCCTCTTTTAACTTTAGCCCGCTGCGGATATCGGATCCGTATCTAACTACATAATTCCTAACCTCGACAATTTCCGCACACCACCGACATATTCTGTTTCGAATTTCTTCTTTAAGAGTTATGTTCAGATCTTTCTTATTAAGAATAAAATAAAAAGTGCAATCCATCCGATCCATAGTTTCCTTTCTATCACATATCTTCCTATAAAAGCTGAATAAAAACTGTGTATGTCGCTAACTGCATAGGTCTTCAACAATTATAGTTGTATTTTAAAATCGGAAAATTTTTCAAACAATCGTTCAGCTCTTCTTTCGATCATTTGATTTATTCCCTTTATGCACTCCAAATAGACGGAGCAGGTGTTGCCGCCTCATTGGATGCAACCATAACTTCATCCTGTACGTTTCTCTTATTTCCGTTCATGAATATCATGATACATGCTATTGCTGTCAATATGACCACAGCAGAAACTGTAATACATATGATTGATCTCTTTTTCATGCCTTTCTTTTCTTTGTTGCTTTTACTTATTTTTCATTCGTTGAATATTTCATATTGCCGAAGCATTTGTTCAACATTAATGTCCCATTTTTCACCACCTTTGAGGTAATTATCTATTTCTTCTGCCATTTGTTCGAATTCTCTCTTCCTCGCGTTTGCCTTTGGGGCGTTAGCCAGTACGTTTAGCATTTTTATAGCTTCTTGCCCCCTGGAAAACGCTCTTTCAGGTTTTGTTTGCATAAAACGGACCATTCTGGACACTTCCGCACCAATATTCTGCATTTGAAGTTTTAACGGCATATCCAACAATGTTTCATACATTTAAGTCAACCCACTTTCTTATTATTGCTGAGACCTTTCCTACCGTTTCAGGGTCAGTTATCAGTCTACCAGATTAATCATAATTTTTATATAAAATATTTTAACTATAGAGTAAATGATATTTATCTCCGATTTCTTTCTCTATTTTGTATGTTTCCTGCTCTGTGTCACACTTCCTGCACAGGACGGTATCAAAATCTGTGTATTTTAAAAAAATGAATAGCCTCATTCTTTATATCCTTTCCACCGACGATTCCGGGATATGCTTATACAGGGTCTTATCGCACTGTGTCCCGTCAATCCCTTCTATGTCATAGGACACCTCTCTTGGCTGTCCATAGGTTCCATAGGCATCCACTACCTCTATCCTGCCATATATATCATCCGAACCATTGGAAAACATGACACATTCGCCTCGCCTGTATTTGGGTCTTCCCACTCTTTGCAAAAAGTCATTGGAACCCAGTTCTTTGATTTCTTCATAAAGTATTTCCATAGTGGCATAGTAACGGTTTTCATGGAAGTGTCCAAAATACCACTTCTGATATTTCAGCTTTTTATGTATCTGTTCCAGCCATTCCTCCGTTGTCTTGTCCACCTTGCCCCAGTCAATGTCATCCAGAAGCAAATCTGTGGGTTCCATAAACAGCGGGCAGGTATGGGACAGCACATAGTCCACCGTCCAATCATGGGCCTGCAGTTGTTCTTCCACATAGGATTTTATCTCTGCAGAGGGCTGTTCGCTTTCAAACCATGGCTGACCTACGGATAATCTGTATGCCTTATCCACACTGTATGCCCCACCGATCACAATCCCCTTCTTGCCGTCAAAATTATAAATCTCGCCGTCCTTTGCAAATAAAATGTCCGGGAATTCTTCCTCATAATACACGGTCCCTCCCATCCAATTTCGTTCCTTATAGGATTCTATCTCTGATGCCCTTGCCTCATGGTTTCCGTGTACCACCAAAAAACTTATGGGCAGCCCGGAAAGATACTTTTTTACCTTTTGATCTGTTTTATCCAGCCAGTAGTTGATGCCGGCATCTCCCAAAATGATCATGATATCATCCTTGCCGGTATCGTGATTTTGGCAAAAAAATCAATTTTTTTAATATCTCCATGGCAGTCGCCCGTAAGGTAGAAATGTCTGTTTTTTTTCACTCTCATCCAACTTCCCCTTCAGCCAGTTATTATATTCCTCTAAAACCTTCCTTGTTTTTCAATCCATTCATAATAGCCTTTGCGGAATCATTAAGGGATATTTTCTTTTCAATTTCAGAAATAACACTGTCATAGCCACTATAAATTGTGCTTGTATCAAAAATGCCGCTTTGAAGTTTATGATAATCGTCCTGTTTGAGCATCTGCATAGCGGTCATAAACTTTCCGCGGCGAAGGATAAGTTCTGTTGATGTTTTGAAAAATTCTGTAAAGTCTCTTTCACCGTTTTCTTTTATGGCAATATGTTTAGGCTTATAGCACTCACCTTTATCCTCTACATAATCCCACAGGAAAAAGTAGTTGATGTACCAATCGAACATCTCTTTATCAAAATTAACTGTACTTTTATTAATCTTTTTATGAAAGCCATTATCATAAAGATATTCAAGCGACAAATCCCAAAAGTCATCAACTTTTTTGTAGTATCCTCCATCTTCTTTACTCCAGACATAACCCGGCGTTTCCTCATTTCTATCTAAATATAACTTTGTTCCTCTATCTCCGTTAAACCATTTGGGGACAAGCACAAAATTTCCGAGAGTATGATACGCTTCGATGTATTCTTCTGCCGCCATGCTTTTCCATTTATTTTCGTAAGTTTCTCCATCTTTGCCCCAACATTCCAATGTCCAATAGAACGAGCGATTGCCCCATCTATTCGGCTCAATCGTCAATCCAAGTGCCGTCTGCACCGAGTTCATTGTGTCTGCTCCAAATTCGCATATATCCGGTTTGCCTTTCAATGTTCCAAATGTGCTGTTCTTGTCTTTTTCCCAACGCCAAAGCGCATTGTATATTTCGTGAATTAACGTATAGTAACCTTTTCCACTCCCATCTGGATCGCAAATAGGCGAATAACCAAAATGATTTATAATAAATTGATTCGCACTGTCATAAGCAGTTGCTTCAGGCGATATTTTGTAAGTAAAATACCTTTCGAAAGCAGGCAATGCTTTATAATCCTTATCCCCGCACTCAAACTCAAAGTTGTACTTCCATGGTTTCTCCATTTCCATAAAATCTTTAAATGTCATAAACTTGCCTCCCTGTTATTGATTATTGAATAAATATATAGTACTTCCAGTAACTGATAGTTAATTGTGTAACTTTTCTAAACATTTTCTTCCTTAATGTTAAACAGTTTAAAACCGTGTAAATTAATCTAAAATAAACCAATGATGACGGAATTGCCGTCACCCTTAACCATAGGTATTGGTCACATGTACATAGTGTATGATTTAGGTGTCCTTGTATCTGACCTAACTCTCCACTACGATCATCTTCAGTGCAGGTTTGACATAACAGAAGTACTGACCTGCTTGAACCAATTTTACCCTGTCATCAAACGTCGATGAATGTGGAATGCCGTAAAATGATGCGTCATACAGCTCTTGTGGTTTCAGTGCAAATGGATGTCTGTTGTTCAGTAAATCATGCAATTCACCGTCATTCACTTCCGCAATGATCCTATTTCCAAGTACCATTTTTATAGTTTTCATGTCACTTCTCCCATAAGATTCCATTTAATGAGTTTAAATGTTTCAATATTGTGTAGAACATCACGATTCGTGCGGACACCGATGGACGCTGCGACCCAGCCATCGGTCTTGTCGATCACCCCCTAATCGTACAGGTCTAAGTTAGGGTCTGTCAGATCGATGTCATCCGTATTGACCGCTGTAAGGTCCAAGGACATTCCGTTGTCGTCAGTCTTTACCATGTCCAGGCTCTCGATCTTTCCGGAGGCAACCGATTCCACGCCATCGCTGGAATTTACATTGACTTCGTCAGCTTTCCCTGCATCGGTGAATGCGAACACTCCCATGCAAATGGTCAGAAGAGCCACGACAGCACCAACAGCTGCGATTACCTTCTTGTTCGAATTTTCAATTATACCTCCAGTATCGGAGCTCCGAAACATACTAAGTCCTTCTCTCCGCTTTCTATTTGCTTTATGTCCTCTCTCAGAAATCTCTCAAGCATTTCAACATCGTACCATTCTACTGCAAACTGCGAGTAAATTCCACTTCCGTTCTCTATTTCACCGGATTCCTTTATTTTTACGCTTCCCCTTTCGGTTTCCAACAGCATGCTATTGCAATTTGGGCCCATCTGTATCACACCGAATTTCAGATTCGCGCACTTACAAAATTCTCTTAATTTCTCCAGATTTATGTCTCTTTCCTTTGATCCATACCATTTTTTAAGTTTTTCCGACACATTTTTATCTCTACATTTTATCATAAATATCCTAATATCTGCATGCTATCTGCAAGCGGTATTTTCCTCTCCTCTGTTTGGAGCTGGTTTCGGGGTTTTATATAGCGTACCAAAACACATTGCCCGTTCTGGTACAATCTCTCACTTTTTTTGCTATTTTTTTAGATATTTTTCACACAAAGCATTTACAGCTTCCATAAGCTGCTCCTCAAATTCGTCACCAGGGTCAAGTATCTCCACGCCGTCATAATGAAATAGCAACAATCTTTTCATCCCTTCCCGGGATGCTCTTACCTTAATATCCACTGTTGTTTCTGTTATACTATTCGGAATGATTTCGATCTCATAGCTGAACACATCAACCACTCTGGACAGATAATCTCTTTTCACACGAAGCTTGAAATGTTCCGGGTTTCCTCCCATATTGTATGGATGCTGCAATGAATACAAGGCTCTGTTAAAATTTTTTTCCAGATTCTCCGTTTTTACTTTGTCGCAAATTTTATTATTGATCGTTATTTCGGACATTAAGTCAACACTGAATGTATAGGGCTTATCATTGTTCTGGTATCTGGCCAGCATGAAATACCTTCCGTCATTCAGAATAATTTGTATTGGCTTGACGGTATAGCTGTCTTTTTTCTTTAATCCGATCTTTGTTCCGACCACATCATATACATTAAAATTGAAGCTGATAAATGCATCCCGTCCAGCAGCATCCATAATCAACCGCATATTCTCCAGCACATCCACATCTATCGTCAGCCTTTGCCTGCCAAATAAATTTCCCGCAACATAGGAAGTCATTCGGTGCAGATTTTTCCCTGACATCTGCTGTATACGACTGGCAAAGTCCTGCGCTGTTTCGGAATCAAATATTTTAGAGTACATGACCGAGTCGATCAGATATTTTAATTCCACATCAGAAATGTTTTTGGGGGTCCAGAAACCCGTTTTGTATTCTTCTCCGTTTCGCTCATAAACCGTATAGCGTATACTTTTGTCCTTGTCTTCTTTTGAAAGTTCAGAATTGATTATCTTCTTAAGGGCATTTCTGACTCTTTTGTCCGTTATGGGTTCATCCCTATGCTCATCCGGGAAATCCCGCATCAGATATTTTGTTATCTCCGTGCATTTTAATGGTTTTGTATCCCGCGTTTTCATTTCACTGGAATGTTTCCTTAATACTTCTATGATTGCCTGCTCTAATAACATTTTCTATATTTCTCCCATTTTCTGATGACCAAATATCATTTATTGACTCTTTTAAACAGCATTTGAAATTAACAGCGTCCAAGCTTTCCATTCACAAAATTCTTCCATGACTTCTTTTAGATATAATCCATCCTTAAAATATGCGTCTAGATCATTTGAGTTTTCTCTTAAACCGTATGACAATAAAACAAAACCACCAACACAGTATATCTTAAAAATATCAGCACCTAATTCATCCAATTCAACGTTCAAGACTTTCAAAGCATCAATGAAGTATGTCACTTTTTCCCCTTCCTCTCGCCACTACTATGTTTTTGCATAGAAAAAATGGATCTGGTAACAATTCTTTTCTCATATCTTCAGTTGCCATGTCAAGTGCTTTCTGTGAAAAGATGTGACCTATTACCATTTCATTTTCTAATTTCGGTATCCTTTCAATTTGCATTCTTATGATCCACATATCCATGAAAATTTTCATATCATTACTTAATTTTAACCCATTTAATGATTTACATATTTTTTTAAAATGTCTATCATTTATCAATTCTCTATCTATAGCCGATGCATAAATTTTACCAACATATCTCATGAATAAAGGGTTATTTTCTCCTAATATTCTCATTTCTCTTACGTGGTCAATTAATTGAAAATATCCCTCTTTTTTACGAAATTCTTCCATGTTAATTTGCTCCATTTCTAATTATTGAATGTAACTTCTTATATAAAATAAAAAGGGCACCTATAAAGCAATATACAGGTGATCCCTTCCATTTTGCACCATTGCGACATCGCTTCATAGGAATTTTCATCACCGCCATTTTACACCAAATTTCAAGTCTTTCATATCTTTCTTTATCAGAAAATCTAACCATTTCCGATCACTTCCATTTTTGACAACGATGCCTTTTAATGGGGTAAGGTATATAAAGATTATGACAGACTTAATTATTAGTATCCATGATATTGTCCACCTGCAGCTTCATATTCTTCTCTTGAAATTGATGATTCAATTCCCATTAAATCTGTACCATACAAATATTCACTAAGATTATATACTCCATCAGGTATATAATCTTCTAATTGCCAACAGTAATGATAACCTTCACGAGGGCCTGTATAATTTGGTGCACCTACATAAGGATCATAATTTGGGTCTTCTAAATATGAAAGAGGGTCAGACTGCTGTACTACATTATTTTGTTCTATCTGTTCCTGTACAGAAACATTTACTGTTTCTTCAATTGATTCCTCATTTACAACATTTTGGCTCTGTGCAACTGTTTCTGTCTTTGTGCCAGTGTATACGACGAAGTTTTCCAAATCTTCAGCTTTTACGATATCAAGAACTCTGTATGCATGGTCAACATTTCCTATCAAGGCTACCCACTCTTGCCCTTCATAGTTCATGTTGATCTCAAAATTCACGTCATAATTCCCGGTACATGTGTCTACGAAGACTGTCTCAAACGTACCATTCATGTCGTGAATTTCCAACTTTTCAGAGTCAAACAGATACACCCCTTCAGCCACTAAATTTTTCAATAAATCACTCTGTTCCAGTAAGTTCCCCACGGGGTCTTTTTCGTTGAATAACAGACCACCTATCGCACCGGAAACGTCAAAATACGTCCAATTCTGTTTGTCATCCGGTAAAGGATTTGATTCATCGCCCAGAGGTTTGAATGTGCCGCCAAGATTACCATTCTGTCTGGCGTCGTCAACAGCATCCATTATTATCGACATAGTCCGAAATTCCGCGTCCAAACGAGCCTCTCCGATCTGTATGTTTGCGGACTGAATGGTGTCAATGACAAGCTGCTTCAGACTTTCCTCGTCTTCGTATATTGAAGTGTAGTTTATGACCTGGCTAACCTCTTTTTGAGGCTCATCAATGACTTGATCATCGACTGTCTGATTTTCTGATACATTTACATCACTTACTATCTGTACACAATCGTCTTGCTGGGCATTTAAATCGTTCTCTACAGATATCATTTCGTCAGTTGCTGTCTCATTCCTCTTGACAAAAATTACTGACAAAATGGTCACGAGACACACTAATGCAAATGTTACACCACCGAAAATGATTCTTTTGTCTAAATCTTTCCTTTTCATTTCTTCTTCTGTTTTCTTTAAAATTTGGTCTATTTCTATCTTTCTTTTTTTGTCCATACTTTAACATCTACCCCTTCCACGTTCTTCCGGCGTACAGGTACACCATGAAAAACCACTTCCGTAAGCTTTAAGTGCCCAAACCTTCTCAGACATTTTTAGTACCTAAATCAACATTATTTAAATCAAGGAATCCTTCCGTACTTAAAGTTTCACCACTTTCTTCGCGTTCTCTTTCTCTTTGTTCCATGAGACAATCCTCTTCTAAGGCTTCCTTCAAAAAAACTCCACTAAAATTTACCACTTTAAACACCTCCTCGTATTATATAAAATAAAAGGGATCCATCAACAAGTCCTAAATCCTATTTTCTCATTCCACGCCCCACCAATGTATGCCAGAGTAATTAGATTGAAAAATAATATTTTTCAATTACAATTTGTGCCTGCGGTCCAAATCGCAGGCTGTGAAAAAGCATGGTTATTAGTGCGGAAGTTCTCTGTTGATTATTTGGACAAGCTCCGCAGTGTGCGGCTTTAGAAAATCAGGCAGCTTTGCATCGACAAGCTCCCAAAATTGAGGGTAATCGCCGTCTTCGCCAAAGCTTATCAGTTTCCCGTTAATTATAAAGTTTCCCGTTAATTATAAGCCGAAGTACTCCGTCATATTCTGCAAACAGGATTAGCTCAATATTATTTTCATCAAAGAACGCATCCGCTACCGCAAACATTAACTCATCCATATCTCCATCATGCAGAATCAACTCTTCTTCAAGAGAGCCGTCTTCCCGTGTCCTTGCAATAGAGTATATCAGTGCATCGCTTTCCTCATCGTAACCCACATATTGCAGCTCGGCATCGTAACACTTAAGTTCGTCAATGATTTCCTCAATCTCCAGTTTTCTCATTCGCGTTTCCTTTCATCTCGTCCGAATTTTTTACGCTTCATATATCAATTCACTTAAACTGTCCTGTGCTTTTAATGGATTGTAAGACATATTTTTCTTCCTCTATGAAAAAAGGATTCTTTTGACTTTTTTATTATAGCAGAATTCATTGCCCACTTCGGGACAATCTCTCACTTTTTTGCTATTTATTATTTTCAACCCCGACCTAAAAAGGCGTATTGCCAGAAGCTCTCACTTCATCACGATACGCCTTTCCGCTCTATCATAGCAAAACATGGCTAAAACCCAAAATATTTCTCCCTTAATTTACGATTTGCCATAACACTGAGATATCTTTTTAGGTTTAGTCTTCCCGCATTATGAGTCACCCTCCGGCTCGTACAATCCCAATAATGCCCTACTTCCTCTATGATCTTTCCTTCTTCCCTATTCTCATCAGAAAGTTTTTTCAATAGCTTTACTGCTGCCCTGTACTCTGTCTTACTGCCATTTTGAAGAAACTCGTAATACATATTTTGAAATGGAAAAATTCGTTTGTAGTACTGATCCATTTCAACAAGAAGCTTCAAAAAATCTTTTGAACATTCATCAGTGTCATCCGGCTCCCCTGCTATGTTTTGAGAAATCTCCTTATGGGAACACGCCAAAGATTTCAGCCACTCGTCCATCTTTTCGGAAATAATCACCTCATCCGTTCCATCCCACCAATACAGACGATCGTCGTCAGAATTCGGTCCGAGGAACTCACTGGTTCTGACAGGAGGAATCGGCTCTTCCACAAGTTTCTTCCGTTCTGCTATTAACTGTTGCGACGCATACTCCTTCATAATTTCATCGTGATAAACGGTTTCATGCAGTTCATTCCAACATTCCCAAAAGCTCTCTTCCTTAAGCTCTGCTGTCAGATAGACAATTACCCTCGCAGGCAGGATCAGGGAAAACTTTCCTATATCCGAAAGTTCCGTATCCTTGATTGTTTCCCTCTCTTGTCTGTCTTTCCTGATCAGCTCCCAGATCCGATTGACAGCATCCTCATTTTGATTCTTTTCCAAAAATACTTCAAGCGCTTTCTTGCAGCCATAGACATCCGCGGGATATGTATCAGGCTCTATCTCAGCATCTGTCAATGACTCCGTTCCGTAAAAGATATACATCAAATCACTGAATTCCACTCCCCCGGCTCCATAACATATACCAACCGGTATAAACTGCAATACATCATCCCCTGTCGGATCCTCATAATCTTCGATCCGCTCCAATGCATATTTTTCCACATTATCCCATATCCGAAATCTTTTTTTCATAGAAAACGAAGTTCCCAAAAGATGATTTATCCAGCCTGTAAAATAACAGTCATTAATGATTTCATCATCAATTTCCGCAAATCCCCATTCTTCATCCCATGCCTCATATAGAAAATGAACTGCTGTAACAACCTCGCAAAATTCCCTTCCTCCTATTTTCCCCGAATAAAAAGAGCTTTTATTCGCATCAAATTCTGCCGATTCCCAACCATCGTCCTCAAAATAATTGAAATGAAAGTCAACCTTTCCGCCCGGATAATATTCTACGGGTTTTAAGAGAGCCATGTCATGACCATACATGCTGATCCTTTCTAACTGCATCATGCCTCCATAGTTCAATATCTTTATAACCTGTCTGGCAAACTCCTCCCTCTTCTCCTCCGGAATATGTATTTTTCCCGTATAGCTGCCAAATGTTCCCATATCCATCCTCCTGTTATCTAAAATCCCAATATTTCATATCTGTACTCATGGTTTATAAGCAATGAATGAAATGCCTCCATTTCTGTAAAATCAAATTTAGGCCGACTGTAACTAAGTACCCACCGGATTGCCTGTTTCTTAGTCAATTCCGGAAAATAGCAGAGATCCCGGTTCATAAGTCTGCTGTAGAAAAATAACGCCTTTTTATAATTGGCATCCTCTCTATGCTCCATAAACTCCGTAACAAACTTTTGATCTACCAGACGGCATTCCCATTCCTGCTCCAGATCTGTAACGATTTGCGCCAGACAAGTTTCCACATTCAAATCTTCTTCCGGATCTGTCTCCATAAATTGTGCTTTCCAATCCGACAAACATTTCTTCATATCGTCTGAAAAATAAAGATTATCATCTTTCCAAAATTCTATGAATTCATCCTCGCACTCTCTCCGAATCCCTTTATAAAACGGAATATAGATTCCATCGTCTTCTTTGTTTTTTGTACTTCTTTCCTTCTCAAATATATCTGAGTACCCCTTTTGTATCCCCAACTCTTTCCATACATCCCAGAAAGGCTGATGAACTGCCAATGCATAACCATGAACAATAACAGGCGGTAATACATAAAGAGATACCTCCGCAATCATACCATATCTAACATCCTCTGCTAATTCCTGTCTTTTGGGTAGATCCGCATCAAGCAAATTCCGCAAGAACGCCTTCAGGCTTTCTTCTTCTTTATTCTCTAGAATTTTTTCCACATTTTGATATACATAGTAGTAAAGGCATCCTATTCCTGCCGTTTTGATTTCTGATTTTTCACCTACAAATGGGTCTTCCGGGATTGCTAATTTATCGTAATCTGCCTCCACGGCTGCCACAAACTGTTCTATGATAAAATCACAAAAATCGTAGGAATAAGCATCCCATATCATCTTAAATGTAATATTCTGATATTTTTCTGTATGCTTTAAAAAGAATAGCATGTCCCACACCTTTTCCCGATGCGGGAACTTAAGACGGATTCCTAACACACCTTTTATCAGCAAAGCATATTCATCTATCTTGCCAGGTCCGTTTTCACACATAAAATAGCATTGCTCTTCTGAATACGCTTCCTGCATCACCATAATCATATTCATCACAACTCCGAACTCATTATATCCTCTGTCCGGTACCTTAAGTTCACAGGTATTTAAATGATACTCTGCCGTTTCTCGCTGCTTTTTTTCGAATATAGAATAATCAAAACGGACAATCCCCTGTTCGTCCGGCATCGGGAAAAGGTGTGGGACNNCAGTCCGGCATCGGCTGCCTGACAACCGTAACCGTCTGACCGCCCAATTCCATCTTCTCCGTCTTCCGGATCCCGCATTTGTCTAATATTCGCAGAATATATTTGTTAAATTCATCTTTTTTATCCTCAGGAATCCTTACCGTTCCTTCTAATCTGTAAGCATCTTCACGCATCTGTCCAACCTCCATATACTTTAAACTTCTGCCTGTTTAGCATGATCTTTAAAACTATTCTATGGTTTGTCAATCAATATATAATACACGTTTTCTTTCTATCATTTCCTCGATTCTCTCGATATACCCCGCAACATCCTTCACATTATCGCACCGTTCGATCCGCCCGTCTTCATCTACGCGCTTTGATACGCTTCCTGCTCCCAGCGCTACGATCGACTGGAGTTCCTCCATGATCAGAATATTGTATAGACCATATTTCCCCGGCAGCGCGTAACCGGTATTTTCCAGATTGCCCGCCATATTCTTCTGACGATAGAGATAGTAAGGTTCCATCCCCATCTTTTTTGCTCCTTCTGCCGCGGTCCGCATCGCCTGCTCCATCATATGCTGAACTTCTTTTGCCCCGCCAGATCTCGGATCGCCTTCCGACTTATACCAGTCCTTCAATCCCGCTGCCCTTTTCACCGCCAGCGAATGTACGGTCAGACTGTCCGGCGCAAGCTTTCTGATCTCCTGCACGGTATATGCAACATCCGCACCCGTCTCCTCCGGCAGTCCTAAGATAATGTCCATATTGATATTGTCAAACTCCATCCTTCTTGCCATTGCATACGCGTTTTTTACATCTTCAATAGTATGTCTGCGACCGATCAAACGAAGCGTTTCTTCCTTCATCGTCTGGGGATTGATCGAGATCCTTGTCACATGGTATTTTTTCAGAACCTTCAGTTTTTCTTCCGTAATGCTGTCCGCGCGTCCCGCTTCTACCGTAAATTCCTGTACGTGCTCCATCGGCAGATACGCCGTAATATCTCCAAGAAGAATATCCAGCTCCTCCGCAGACAGCGCTGTGGGCGTCCCGCCGCCGATATAGACCGTATCCAGCGTCCTCGTTTTAAAATATGGGGAAGCGGCAACATATTCCAATTCCTTCCTGAAGCGCGCCCAGATATTCCGGAATACGCTTTTTCCACCGTTCTACTGGGTTGGAAGTAAAGGAACAGTACAGACATCTGGATGGGCAGAAGGGGATCCCCACATAAACGCTGTAACCTTTCAGTCCATGCAGCTTCGACAAGATGCCTTCCTGCAGCTTCGCGATCTCCATGCCAAGCACAAGTTTCTCACCTTTCAATCGATGCATATCGTAAAGCTGCTCTGCTAATGTCTGTCCCTTTCCGCAGCTCTCCTCGTCATTCTTTTTTATCAAACCTCGGATCAATTTGGTCGGTCTGATCCCGGTCAGATTCCCCCACGGAAGGCTTCGTCCGGTAAATTCCTCCATAGCGTCATAAAAAAGCTTCTTGAGCGCACGCTTTCTCGCCGCCGCATCCTCCATGCCATCTGTCAAAAAAACGACCGCCTCTTTTGCAATCTCTTCTTCCGCATATTCCCTGCAACAATCTTCCGTCAACGTCTCTCCCGCCGTGATCACAAGTCTTCCGCCACAATCAAACAAGCAGACCTCTATCGTATCC
>DLOP01000022.1:0-3814 GCA_002478505.1 Lachnospiraceae bacterium UBA7481 | reverse complement strand
GATTTACTATCAGATGTATCAAGCCGGTCATCTCTCCATTCTGTATATCAAACCGTTCCGTTCTTCTGTCTCAATTCACTACATCTAACTGCAGAACGGATTATACTGTCTCTCATATCCTATGGTTGTGGTGCCGCCATGTCCGGGATAGACCCTGACTTCATCCGGCAGCGTCATCAGCTTCTCTTCGATGGACCGTTTCTGCTTCGCCATGCTTCCGGTGGGAAGGTCCGTCCTGCCCACCGACTCCTGAAACAGCGTGTCTCCGCTGATCAGTACGCCATCCTCCTCAAAATAATAACAACAGCTCCCGATCGTGTGTCCCGGAGTCTCGATCATCTTACATACCTTATCTCCAAAGGCAAGCTCCTGTCCGTCCTTCAGATATTCATCCGCTTCCAGCGTGTACGGCTTCGCCCAGCTTGCCGAGACATTGACATACGGATCCTGTAAAAGCACCTTATCCGCCTCCGGCGCATAGATCTTCGCACCGCTCAGATCCCGCAGCTCCTTACACCCCATGATATGATCAAAATGTCCATGGGTCAGAAGAATCGCCTCTACCTCAAACCCCTTTTCTTTTAATTTATCATGGATGATCTTTCCCTGATCCGCCGGGTCTATAAAGATAACTTTGCTTTCACCCTCCCTGTAGATAAAATAACAATTCGTCTGGCACATCCCCATCATGATCCTGCCGACCTTTAATTCTGCTTTTCCCATATCCAATCCTTTCCCTGTCTGTCCGCTTCTTCAAGCCATCAGCCGCTAAGCATTTTCTGCCTGCCCATTCACCAAACCGCCAGCCGTCAAGCACTTTCTGCCTGCCCCATTCTTAAAGCCATCAGCTGTTGGCTGTCCTATCGATATCAATAACGCTTCTAACCGTCTTCAATTTCTCAACGACCCTGTTCAGTTCCTCTCTGCTGCTGACGTCAAATGCCATATTGATGCTTGCGTTCTGCTCCTTATTCACCTTTGTGCTAAGTGCGAGAATATCAATGCCCCAGTCTGACATGCATTTTGAAATATCCGCAAGCAGTCCCGGTCTGTTGCTGGCATAAATGATGATCTCCACCATATATTTGCCGCCTCTGGCACCCTCGGCATCCGCAGCCCATTCTGCTTCCACCAGCCTTGTACGTTCGATATCCGGCATCTTCATAACATTCGGACAGTCCGTCCTATGGATCGATACGCCGCGCCCTCTGGTGATAAATCCCACGATCTCGTCGCCCGGAAGCGGATTGCAGCATTTGCTGAATCTCGCAGCAATATCGTCCATTCCGTGAACTATAATGCCTCCGCCGCCCTTGCTGGCAGGGACGATCTTTTTGACCGCCGCTTCCCTGATCGTCTCCATGACCTGCTCATTGCTCACCGGCTCCTTATACGTGCTGTCATAGATTTCCAGCAACCGGTTGATGACCTGCCCCTCCTTCAGGGCGCCATGTCCTACCGTAGCCATCAGCGAATCCCAGTCTTTAAAGCCGTATTTCTTCATCACTTCATTCATGCTCTCCGGCTTCAGCAGATCCGAAAGGACGATAGATTTTGCCTTGCAGTAGGCAGCCAGCAGTTCCTTGCCACGGACCACATTTTCCTCTTTATATTCATTCTTAAACCATTGGTTGATCTTATTCCTTGCATGGGCGCTCTTGACAAAATTCAGCCAGTCGCGGCTGGGCCCTTTGGAATTTTGTGAAGTCAGGATCTCGATACAATCACCGTTCTTGATCTCATAATCGATCGTCGCCAGCTTTCCATTGACTCTTGCGCCGATCATCCGGTTGCCCACCGCCGTATGGATATGGTACGCAAAGTCCACTGTCGTGCTTCCCGCCGGAAGATTCTTCACATCTCCCGTGGGCGTAAAACAATAAACCTGATCCGAAAAAAGATCCAGATCCTGTTTTAAGAATCCCATAAATTCACGGTTATCCGACGTATCCTTCTGCCACTCCAAAATCTGGCGCAGCCAGGTCAGCTTTGCTTCCTCCTGTTCTTCCACCTTTTTTCCATCGGATGCTTCTTTGTACTTCCAGTGCGCCGCAATACCATATTCCGCCGTCTTATGCATCTCATAGGTACGTATCTGTATCTCAAACGGTGTCCCGCCGCTTCCGATCAGCGTCGTATGAAGCGACTGATACATATTTGCCTTCGGCACTGCAATATAATCCTTAAACCTGCTGGGAATAGGCCGGTAGATCTCATGGATCACGCCAAGCGACGCATAGCAGTCCTTAACGGAATCAACGATGATCCGCACGGCAAACAGATCATAGATCTGGTCTATCGTCTTATTCTGGTTCTTCATCTTCCGATAGATACTGAAGAAATGTTTCACACGTCCGTCAATCTTTGCCTTGATTCCGGCATTTGCTATGTGGACGCTGACTTCGTCCACAATATCCTGAACGAATTTTTCTCTGGCACTTTTCCGTATGGCGATCTGATTCACCAGATCATGATACGCCTCCGGCTCCAGATATTTTAATGAAAGGTCGTCCAGCTCTACTTTCAATTTTGAAATACCCAGACGATTGGCAATGGGCGAATAGATATCCAATGTCTCCCTTGCCTTTTCCTGCTGCTTTTCCGGTCTCATATAATCCAGCGTGCGCATATTATGAAGCCGGTCAGCCAGCTTGATCATGATGACGCGGATATCCTTCGCCATGGCAAGAAACATCTTTCTGAGATTCTCCGCCTGCATCTCCAGCTTATCCGTGGAATACTGCAGCCGGCTCAACTTTGTCACGCCGTCCACAAGAAGCTCCACATCCGGACCGAACTTCTCCCTAAGTTCCTCACTGGTCATGATCGTATCTTCCACAACATCATGCAGGATGCCCGCTGCGATCGTCTCTTTATCCATCTCCATATCAGCCAGAATGATCGCAACGCACAACGGATGAATGATATACGGCTCACCCGACTTGCGCACCTGTCCCTGATGAAATGCATCGGCAGTCTGATACGCCTTTTCGATCAATGAAATATCATCCGACGGGTGATATTTTTTAACTCTGGCGATAAGTTCCTCATATAAGACCTCCGGGCTTTGAAACTCCTCGATCTTTTCAATACGGCCGTCATCTATGATAACTTCCGTATGCGTTTCCGTCCGCTTTTCCTCCGCCTTTTCAGGCAATGTCTCCGCCGCAGTTTCATTTAATGTTTTTTCTGATATCTCTGCATGATCTTCCGCCATAAAAATTCTCCATGCCTTTCCACTGCCTGCGAATTCATGCCGCAGGCACAATATTGCAAAACGAATAAATACATTTATCCCTCTTGCCTGAAACTCGTCAAAAGCAAAACAGACCTGATAAATCAAGTCTGTTTTATTATAAATCACCTGCTATTTAGTTTCAAGCGAATTTTATATATTATACTACATCATTCCGCCCATGCCGCCGCCTGCAGGCATCGCGGGAGCGTCTTCTTTGATATTAGCTACAACGGATTCCGTCGTAAGCAGCGTGCTTGCAACGCTGGTAGCATTCTGCAGTGCACTTCTGGTAACCTTTGCGGGATCCAGAATACCGGCGGATACCATATCAACATATTCTTCTTTCAGTGCGTCAAATCCGACGCCAACCTTGGACTCCCTTACCTTATTGATGATAACGCTGCCTTCCAATCCGGCATTGGCTGCGATATGGCAAAGAGGAGCTTCCAAAGCTTTTAATACGATCTTTGCGCCTGTCTTAACATCACCCTCCAATGTATCAGCCAGCTTTGCAACCTGCTTGCTTGCGTGTACATACGCGGAACCGCCGCCGGCAATGATGCCTTCCTCTACGGC
>DLOP01000002.1:3953-4167 GCA_002478505.1 Lachnospiraceae bacterium UBA7481 | reverse complement strand
TCCCTTTTGTCAAAGATGGGGATTCCGCTTCCTTCTGTTCCTTCACGGATGCTGCTTTCATCTTATTATCAGTAACGGACAACTCCGGCATAACTGTACCCGCAGGCGGTGCATCTATTATGATATCGTCTGTCTTATCTTCAAAGAAGACTTCATTGCCGTCATCCTCTCTGAAAGCATCTTCATTTTGAGATACCTGAGTTTCTTCTTCCGG
>DLOP01000002.1:0-3853 GCA_002478505.1 Lachnospiraceae bacterium UBA7481 | reverse complement strand
CCGTCTTCCGGATAGACTTCGCCGTCGCCCATCGGCTCATAACCGTCTTCCGGATAGACTTCGCCGTCACCCATCGGCTCATAACCGTCTTCCGGATAAAATTCTCTCTGGGCATTCCTTCTATAATCTTCGCGAGCCTCCGAACCAAAATACTGCGTATCGCCTATCCGTTGCTCCAGTTCACCGGTGGAAACCAATGGAGATTCCTCTGCTTCGTCCATATCCTCACCCATCAGCTCCCGCATACTTTCTGCCAGCGCCTTTTGAAGATTAATGGTGTTGAATTTACCCATATCAATCGTCTTTACATGAAAATCTTCCTTGCCCATATCCGCAGCAACAGATGACTCCGCCCGCTCTACCGTATAATCATCGCTTTCATACGCTTCGATCTGTTCGGAAATATCATTTCTGCTTTCATAGATTTCCTTCTGCTTGTCCGTCAACGGCGCATGCAGCATCTTTAATTCAATCGCCTTAATAACAAAAGGGTCGAGTTCCCCATTATGAAACCAACGGATCAACTCGTCACATGTTTCCACACATTTAGTTGCCAATCCAATCCTGTGATACAGGTACGCAAGCTGATAGGACCATTCTTCCGTATGATATTTACGATTCAGCTCCTCTAACAGTTCAATCTTTTCCTCTGTCTTGGCATTCTGCATCTCCAGAATCTTGTATTGAAGAATCAGCGCATCCTTATCACCCGGCGACATTTTTTTATATATTGCAAGATATCTCAACGCCTCTACCAGATCATTAAGATCAATAGACAACTCACACAACGAATATACGATGGTTCTGCTGTTAGGGTTTTTATCGTACGCCATCAGCATAATATCCATAGCTTCGTCAAATCTGCAATTAATACGGTAAAGCTCACTGATCTTCTGTAATGTACTAAAACTTCTGACTTTTCGCCAGTCTATCCGGTCGGCAATCTCTACTGCATCAACAAACCGTTCATTGGCAACGAGTGCCATAATTTCTTCTGATAGAATCTTATATTCCTGTTTATCCACCTGATTCACCTCATCTATTATCCCATGCCGATCTCCATACCGGGTAAAAAAATGTCGCTTTTTGTCATTTAGCCGGATCGATCATGCACGCAATATCTTGTTACCGTTTTCTTTCATATATACCATATGTATTAAATATAATCCACTATAGTTTATCATAGTAGATACGCAATGTCAAAAGATTATTGCCCTATTTTAGCTGTTTATATTTTAAGTAGTAAAATCGAAAATATTGACACTACATATTAAGATATGCTATTTTGAAAAAGAAAGGAATTATTTATATGTTAGCGCTTGTTAAGACATCTGCGGCATGTCTTTTATTTATATTATATATGACGGGATTTTATTATCGAAAACCCCATATCCCGATCAGGTCCACGAAGATCTTTCAGTGGCTTATTAATGTGGCAATTGTGACTTCATTATTTGATCTGATTACGATCTGTACGGTAAACCACAGAGATGTCATTCCGGATTCGGTAAATTTGATTGCCCATATCATTTATTTGATGTCCATATCGGGATTTGTATATCTCTTATTTGTATACATGAGAAGTTATCTGGAAACAAATCTGAAATTTTCTAAGACAATAAGAATCCTCCAAAGTCTGCCTGTTGTAATATCGGCTGTCGGAATTATCGTGCTGCCGATTACATATGTCCATGGAGCAACCACAGACTACTCTTTAGGACCTAAAGCTTATGCACTATATTTGAGTCTGGTAATCTATCTGATCATGATATTATATTATTGTCTTCGCTACTGGAATATCCTGGATGAGGACAAAAGACTGGCAATCATACTTGCAGTACCGCTATTTGTCGGAACGGCTCTGATACAGATGCTAGTCCCGGAGATCCTGATCGTAGTCGTCTGTTCAACGCTGATCCTACTAGGATTGATATTAAGCAACGAAAATATAGAGAAATATATGGATGAAAATACATTGTTATTTAATCAATACTCTTTTGAAAAAGTGCTGGAGGAGTATGATTTCGATAAACAGAAACCTGTGATAGGGGTCTTATGTTTTTACAAGACCGAAAATCATTTTGATTTGAAACAGGATGTCCTGATCCTAAATGATATCTATAAGGAAATCAAACAAAATCGTCTGCATGGGTATCATGTCGGTGAGAACGGCGTGGTATTTATCAGCAATGCTCAGGAGAAAGTCGAAACGGCGCTTGATCGGATCAAAAATAATGTTGAAGCCCATTATGAAAAAGAAACCATCGTTATCAAAACAAAATTGTTGACAGGGAACAAAACGATCGATCGATATACTTGTATGCAAAGTATTATTTCCTTCTGTACGGAAGTGGGAAGCCGGCTTGCCTATATTGACTACCTGACGAATATCTATAACCGGAATGCTTTGGAGCGGGATCTGAAAGAAATTCAGGAACAGGAAAATATCTACTATTTTATTGCTGATTTAAATGATCTTAAGTTGGTGAATGACACCATCGGTCATTCTGCCGGTGATAAGCTGTTACAGGGATTTGCGCGTCTGTTAACTGACGCGGTGGGAAAAGACGGAAGAGCCTACCGGCAGGGCGGAGACGAATTTGCCGTGCTTTATCGCAAAGATCCTCAGACTTTTATGCAAGATCTTGAAACCCGGTGCAAGGAATATAATCAGTCCAGCGCCGTTCTTATCAGTTATGCCATTGGCTATTGTCCGCTGGAAAACCCCGAATTCCGGGACGTGGCGGATCAGATGATGTATGAAGATAAGAGGAGGAAGAAGCAGGGACCATCCAATGGGGCCATTTCTTGAAACGGCGTCTGGATTAAAGAACCGTCTGAAATGTTGATTCCACCGTTTACAAAATTCTTATAAGCTGTTCATATAAGCAACTGCTTCTCTCCCAATGAAAGGTTTGATCAACATGCATATGTCCAAACAACCAAGCCTTATAATCAACAGTCTGCTTGATTTTCTGCAAATAATCTGTCAGCCTATCGCTTTGATATGTTCCGGAACCGCAATTCATCTGCCTAAGCAGAGAAGTATATGGACTATGGGTAATGATGTAATCTACCTTATTATTCCGTTTTTCGAGATTTAACCATCCTTCTTTCATTTCTTCTTCACTTGGAAGTTCTCTGTCCCACCAACTTATATGATTGATCCTGTATAAAGCAAAAGGATCCTTATCTAACTGTTTCTTCTTTTTCTTATAATCCGGATCCTCAGGTTCTAAAATACCGGCAGATATATCATGGCTGCTTGCACCGCCAAAAGCAAAGAAGGATTTATCTTCTATATTGAAAATCTGACCTCTCATAAGGTGGATCACTGATGGTCTGATAAAATGTACTTTTCCACCGTGCCACTCTTCTACCATATACTTATCAAGTCTGTCAAAATTGTCATGATTCCCATCAATAAACACTGTTGTAAAAGATTTATTATTTAGCCAGTCAAGCCAATATTTTTCAGTATTGTCTTCTCCTTTGTAATTCCATACAAGACCAAAATCTCCAAGAACTATCACTATATCCTCTTTTGTCATTTCCTTTTGCTCCGGAAATGCATCTGTTGAAAATCTCTGCGGATTTCCGTGTATGTCACCTGTGATCCATACAGCCATAATCTTTACCTTTTACTAATGTCCTTTCATTCGTTTATTTCACCTTTTCTCACACAGAGTTTTCACCGTCATCATTTCCGAAAAATATATTACTATATCATCTCAAAATGCAACATTTTTTGTACTTCTATTATATAACTTCTATTGATTTGTTCTGTTTATGATAATTATTTTAACTAAACATATTTGTTCTTTTTTCCTTATACTACAAAACAGCATTTTAG
>DLOP01000116.1:33020-39500 GCA_002478505.1 Lachnospiraceae bacterium UBA7481 | reverse complement strand
AATTTATCGCTCCGCCCTTCATAGACGATCCGTGATCCATTGTCCGGACGTTCTTATGTATATCAGGCGATGCGTATTACCGGCGCGGCGGATCCTACGGTGCCGGTGTCGGATACGTTAAAGGGAAAGCTGCCGCAGAAGAAGCTGGTGCGCGGTGCGGCAAGCGGTTATTCTTCCTATGGCAATCAGATCGGGCTGGCGACGGGATTTGTCAAGGAGATCTATCATCCCGCTTATGTGGCTAAAAGAATGGAGATCGGCGCAGTGATGGGAGCTGCGCCCAGAAAGAATGTTATCCGAAAAAGCTCCGATCCCGGGGATGTGATCATCCTTCTCGGCGGACGTACGGGGCGTGACGGCTGCGGAGGCGCAACAGGATCTTCTAAAGTCCATACGGAGCAGTCGATCAAGGTATGCGGCGCAGAGGTGCAGAAGGGTAATGCTCCGACGGAGCGTAAGATACAGAGGCTGTTCCGCAGGGAAGAAGTCAGCTGCCTGATCAAAAAATGCAACGACTTTGGCGCGGGCGGCGTATCCGTCGCTATCGGCGAGCTGGCGGACGGACTTACCGTAGATCTTGATCTTGTGCCGAAGAAATATGCAGGTCTGGATGGTACGGAACTTGCCATTTCCGAATCCCAGGAGCGTATGGCGGTTGTCGTTGCACCTGAGGATAAGGAGAAGTTCCTGGCTTATGCAAAAGAGGAGAACTTAGAGGCGGTCACAGTGGCAACGGTCACGAAGGAGCCGCGCCTTGTATTAAAATGGCGTGGAAAGGATATCGTCAATATTGCAAGAAAGTTCTTAGATACCAACGGTGCGCATCAGGAAACAACAGTGAAAGTGAACGTACCGGAGGAAGAGGAGAATTATTTTGAGAAGATTGCCGTAAAAGCCGTATCGGATGCTTTGGAGCAAAAGGACATTAAGGCTGCATGGCTTGCGGCGCTTTCGGATCTTAACGTATGCTC
Source organism: Lachnospiraceae bacterium UBA7481 (assembly GCA_002478505.1). Classification (GTDB taxonomy): domain Bacteria; phylum Bacillota; class Clostridia; order Lachnospirales; family Lachnospiraceae; genus NK4A136. The sequence goes on along the minus strand of DLOP01000116.1, from coordinate 38,529 downwards.
ACAGAAGGGGCTGGTTGAGATGTTTGACGCTTCCATCGGAGCGGGAAGCGTCCTGATGCCGTATGGCGGAAAGTATCAGCTTACGGAGACGCAGACGATGATTGCGAAGCTGCCGATGCNNCGATGCTTGGTACGCAGAAGACGGATGCCGTAACCATGATGAGTTATGGATTTGATCCGTATCTGTCGTCATGGAGCCCGTATCACGGGGCAATCTACGCAGTCATGGAATCCATGGCAAAGATTGTTGCGTCCGGCGGAGATTATAAGAAGATCCATTTTACCTTTCAGGAATATTTCCGCAGGATGACGGAGGATCCTTCCAGATGGAGTCAGCCTTTTGCGGCGCTGCTTGGTGCATATGACGCGCAGATCGGATTTGAGCTGGCGTCGATCGGCGGCAAGGATAGTATGTCCGGTACATTCAATCATATTGATGTGCCGCCTACGCTGGTATCCTTCGCGGTAGATGTGGCGAAGCATACGGATATCATAACGCCGGAATTGAAGCAGGCAGGCGATAAACTTGTGCTTTTCCAGATCGACAGGGATGAATATGATATACCGGTATATAAGGACGTATTGGAATTGTATGATCAGATCAGTGCGCTGATGGCGGAAAAGAAGATCGTGGCGGCGTATGCGCTGGATGCCAGGGGTATCGCGGCGGCAGTTTCCAAGATGGGATTTGGCAACGGCCTTGGCGTAGAGATTTCGGCTGAGATAGACGAGGAAGAGTTATTTGAGAATCAGTTGGGCAATATCCTTGCGGAGATACCGGCAGATGCGTTGGATGGCATTACAGTGCCTTATACGCTGGTGGGTACAGTGACAGACGGAGCATTTGTCTGTCAGGATATGACCCTTTCCCAGGAGGAAGCGCTAGCGGCATGGAAGAAGCCGTTGGAGAAGGTATTCCCTACAAAAGCTTCTGAGGATGACGCTAAGGTGGACAGCGGAGTTTATAAAGCGGACAGCGTGTATCTCTGCAAACATAAGGTGGCAAAGCCGAGGGTCTTTATTCCGGTATTTCCGGGAACGAACTGCGAATATGACTCTGCAAGGGCGTTTACCAGAGCCGGAGCTGAGGTGGTGACAAAAGTATTTAAGAATCTGACAGCGGAGGATATCCGTGATTCCGTGCAGGAATTTGAAAAGGCTATTTCACAGGCGCAGATCATTATGTTCCCCGGCGGATTCTCGGCAGGTGATGAGCCGGATGGAAGCGCGAAGTTTTTTGCAACGGCTTTCCAGAATGAGAAGCTGAAAGAAGCGGTCCATAAGCTGCTGCAGGAACGGGATGGACTGGCGTTGGGAATCTGTAACGGTTTTCAGGCGTTGATCAAGCTTGGACTGGTGCCTTATGGGGAGATCGTCGGGCAGAAGGAGGATTCGCCGACGTTGACTTTTAATACCATTAACAGACATATCTCCAAAATGGTCTATACCAAGGTGGTTTCCAACAAATCGCCATGGCTGTCGCAGGCGGTGTTAGGAGAGACCTATTGCTCGCCGGCATCTCATGGAGAAGGCAGGTTCGTTGCGCCGAAGGAATGGCTGGACAGGCTGTTTGAAAACGGACAGGTGGCGACGCAGTATGCGGATATTGAGGGCAATATTTCCATGGATGAAGAATGGAATGTCAATGGTTCCTATATGGCCATCGAAGGGATCACCTCACCGGATGGCAGATGTTTTGGAAAAATGGCGCATGCGGAACGCCGGGATACGGCTGTGGCAATGAACATTTATGGAGAGCAGGATCTGAAGATCTTTGAATCCGGGGTGGCGTATTTCCAATAATAGGTAATTGCAAAAGAGTTATGTAAACATCATGGACTGAATTTTGAGGCGGCAGGCTGCACAAATAATAATCTGTGCCTATGCTGCTGTGCGGAAATAAGAAATTCTAAACATTCCTAATTTCCGTCCCAATGCATATGCACGGATTATTATATGTGCAGCTTGCCATATAATTTCCAATAATTGAGAGAGAATCTACGGAAGGAAAAGACGGATATATACCGGTATGAGAACAACCGTCATAATACCGGTGATCACAATAGCTACGGAGCTGACGGCAGCCTGAATATCGCCCAGTTCTACCGCTTTAGAAGTCCCGATCGCATGGGAGGCTGTGCCGAGCGCAAGTCCCTGTGCGATGGGATTTTTAATATGAAAGAGTTTTAACAGGGCAGGACCAAGGATGGAGCCTGACAGTCCTGCAACCGTTACGCCGATGATGGTGAGTTCTTCCATGCCGCCGTTCTCATTGCAGATCCCTAAAGCGATTGGAGTGGTAACGGATTTTGGCAGGAAAGAAAATAGGAAATCCCTGTTCCAATGGAATAGAAAACTAAGTCCGGCGACTACGATCAGATGGGAAATGCAGCCGGCAAGGATAGCGATCAAAATAGCAGTAAGATTCTCTTTTAAAAGCGTCAGCTGTTTATATAAAGGGACAGCAAGGCAGACGGTTGCAGGCGTAAGAAAATAGGTAATATATTTGGCACTGAGCTGGTAGGTTTCGTAATCCACCTGCAGAAAGCTAAGTAAGGCGATGATCAGCACAAGAGCTATTAGAAGAGGATTGAGAAACGGTTTTTTTAATTTTTTCTGCAGATAATAACCGATCCAATAAAAGAAAATGCTGATAAAGGCGCCAAAATATGTGGAATTCTGCAGGATTTCGTTGAGGTTTGTGCTCATATCTGTTCTCCTTTGTTTTGACTGTGTTGTTTTTTCTGATATTCCTTAGTTAGATTACGTTTCTTTTTTTCCTTTATCGCCGGCATGCTGTCCTGATCTTTGGATCTTCGGCAGGCGCAGATCTTCTCCGCCGTCATTCCGGTAACGACAGTTACGATGATCGTAGAAACAAGACAGAGGAACAGGATGGGGATTACATTTCCCTTCAACGCCGGAAGGGAGGTCATAAGTTTTACTGCAGGTTCTAAAAAGAATAGCGGCATAACCTTCAAAAAGAAATTGGAGGTCAGTTCTACCTGATGCACATTCACGATCCCTGTGAAAAGAAGTATCAGCATAAGAAGCAGACCATAGATGCTTGCCGGTATCGGTAGCGGCAGCAGGAAGTATAATAATTCACCGGCAAAACAGACTGCGGTGATGATTCCTATGGAGACAAGATGTTTCATGACGTTTTATCCGTTTCTTTCAAAGTGTGTTTTTATAGTAGAAAACGCTGATTTAACCGGCGCTTCTATTAGTATGCTTGAATTTTGCCCGATCTATAACAAAAAAGGCATAACCATTTCAAAGAGAACTACGAATTTTATGAAAGCAGAAAATGTAAATAAGATAGAAAAATTTAATCCCCAATTTACTTCCATGTTCCCGATGTCTCTAAACTGAAATTTATTTAGTTGCTTTTATCGTATATGTTGCTCCCCAATTTTTCAGTATTTCACACCGTGAAAAACCAGCCAATCTCAAGACCTCCCTCTCATGGTCGATGGTAAGAGGAGTATCATAATGATAAAATCTGCTGTCAATAATGCCTTGTTCCAATTTTAACTGTAGGAGATTCTCAAAATATTCCTGTTCAAGTGCTTCGCTTTCTGCGAAGTAATCTGTAAGAACAAAATAGCCGTTTGCTTTCAGAGAATTGACAAGTTTTTTATAAAGAGACAATTTCTCTTCCGCCGTAAAATGGTGAAGCGATTCAACAGAAACCGCAGCATCAAACTGGTTTTTTCCAAACGGTACATCAAAATAAGAACCACAAATCAAATTCAGCGTCCTACCCGGAAATTTATCCTTAAGTGCAGACAGCATTCCTTCCGACAAGTCGATCCCCGTAATGCTAGCGGAAGGATTCAAAGTGAGATATTCCACCAACTCAAGCCCCGTTCCGCATCCTAAATCCAGTATTGCGCAATATTCTGTGAAAGGTAATTGTGACGCTGTGTATTTGTAAAATTCCGGTGCGCCTTCAATTGTAGTCATCATGTGTTCGTCATAACCCATAAGCCTGTTTTCAAAAAACGATGCCATTTCTTCCAACATAGTATAATGTTCCTCACTGCAAATTATGATTTGTATATCACTATACCACAGGTCATGTCATTCTAAAAGCAAAATATTTATTCCTTGCATTCAGCTGGGAACACGAAGTAGAATTGGGACAAATTTAAAAGAGAAAAATTTCTGCTTTTAAAAGTTTTGCAAATACCTGAATAAAATTAAAAAAGAAAAAAGGAAAAGGAAAAAAGAAGCAGAATATTAAAAAAGGGTGCGAAAAATGTAAAGTGGAATACCAAAGAGGGCTTAAGGAGGGAAGACTGGCGATGATCGTTCGGGAACAGCTGGAATTGTTGGAGCGGGAATCTTTAAGTAAATATGCGACTTTGAGTGAAAATTCCCAGGGAAGGCTGCGCTCGGAGGAACAGTGCGATATCCGTCCTGTCTTTCAGCGTGACAGAGACAGGATCCTTCACAGTAAGGCATTTCGCCGGCTGAAGGATAAGACCCAGGTATTTCTGACGCCGGAGGGAGATCATTACCGGACAAGACTGACGCATACGCTGGAGGTTTCGCAGAATGCGAGGACGATCGCCAAAGCCCTTCGTCTGAATGAAGAGCTGGTGGAGGCGATTGCTCTAGGACATGATTTGGGTCATACGCCGTTTGGACATGCCGGAGAGAGAGCGCTGAACAGGGTCTGTCCCGGAGGATTTAAACATAACGAACAGAGCGTACGTACCGTTGACGTACTGGAAAAAGACGGCATGGGACTGAATCTGACAATGGAAGTCAGGGACGGCATCCTTAACCACCAGACCAGCAGTATGCCGGCGACATTAGAAGGAAAGATCGTAAGATTGTCTGATAAGATCGCATATATCCATCATGATATGGATGATGCGATCCGCGGTAATATATTAAGGGATTCTGACGTCCCCAAGGAGATTGGCGACGTGATCGGATATACCACGAGGGAGCGTCTTGACCGTTTTATTCATGATATTGTCAATGCAAGCTTTGATCAGGACGATATCAGAATGTCGGATGAGGTGGCGGATGCGATGAAAAAGATGCGCGAATTCATGTTTGAGCGGGTCTATCAAAGCCCGGTTGCAAAGGCGGAGGAGCACAAGGCTGAAAATCTGGTGGAGACGCTGTTTGAACATTTTGTGAAGCACAAGGATGAAATGCCGCAGGAGTTTTTGTTCCTGCTAGACCGAGGGGAACCGGTGGAACGCGTGGCATGCGATTATATCGGAGCAATGACCGACCGGTTTGCGATCGCCCTGTATGAGGAGATTTTTATACCGAAGTCTTGGCATGGATGATCAAACAAAAAGTCATGTACGTAGTGTCAAACGGCACACAAACTCTTTTGCGCAGTTTGACAGGCAGCATTTAAATAAGGATTTTTATGCCCTCATTATATTTCAAAAGTGTATAGACAATTTACAAAGTTGCTTATCAGATTTTACAGATTGAAAGGATACAGATTGAAATATAAGATTGATATCTTATTTTT
>DLOP01000116.1:31624-32951 GCA_002478505.1 Lachnospiraceae bacterium UBA7481 | reverse complement strand
AAGCTGCTCTGACATGGAGGAATAGTATGTACTATCCGCAGGAATTGATTGAGGAAGTCCGGCAGAAAAACGATATTGTGGATGTGGTTTCCGGTTATGTTGCCCTGAAACGACAGGGGGGAAATTATTTCGGACTGTGTCCGTTTCATAGCGAGAAATCCCCTTCTTTCAGTGTATCGCAGCATAAGCAGATGTATTATTGTTTCGGCTGCCATAAAGGGGGCAATGTTGTCACCTTTGTTATGGAGTATGAGAATTTTACATTTCCGGAGGCGCTGCGCTTACTGGCGGAGCGGGTCAATGTCAGCCTCCCTGAAGTGGAATACACGGAGGAAATGCGGCAGAAGGAAAGCAGACGGGCGAAGCTTTTTGAGATCAATAAGGAGGCTGCGATATATTATTTCCGCGCATTGCGGAGTGAGCAGGGGGCGCTTGGCAAAAAATATCTGACAGACCGGCAGTTGTCCGAGGAGACGATGAAACAGTTTGGACTGGGGTATTCATTGCAGTATAGCGACGCGCTTGTGAAATATCTTAAAAATAAAGGTTATGACGACGGACTGATACGGGATTCCGGGCTTGCTGTATTTCACGAAAAATATGGTATGAGCGACAAGTTTTTTAACCGGGTGATGTTTCCGATACAGGATATCAATGGCAAGGTGATTGGATTTGGCGGAAGGGTTATGGGGGATGCGAAACCCAAATATCTTAATTCACCGGAAACGGAGATTTTTGATAAATCGAGAAATCTTTACGGGCTTAATTTTGCCAGGACTTCGAGGAAAAACGGAATTATCCTTTGTGAAGGCTATATGGATGTGATCGCCATGCATCAGGCGGGATTTACCCAGGCTGCAGCGTCGCTGGGAACTGCATTTACCACGGGACAGGCTATGCTGTTAAAGCGTTATACGCAGAATGTCTATCTGGCGTATGATAGTGACGATGCCGGTGTAAATGCTGCATTGCGGGCGATTGGAATCTTAAGGAACGCCGGACTGGGCTGTCGGATCATCAATATGCAGCCATATAAGGATCCGGATGAATTTATCAAGAATCTGGGGACAGAGGAATTTGAAAAAAGAATAGAAGATGCGGAAAACAGCTTTTTGTTTGAAATCCGTATGTTAAAGCGGGACTATAAGCTGGAGGATCCGGCGGAGAAGACCGGATTTTATACGGAAATAGCTAAGAGGCTTTGTCAGTTTGAGGAGGAGATCGAACGGGAAAATTATCTGACCGCAGTTGCTGAGGTTCATCAGATCGACCCGCAGAGTTTAAGAAAGCTGGTGATCAGTCAGGCGGCGGCAGGCGCCGTCATAAG
>DLOP01000116.1:31386-31583 GCA_002478505.1 Lachnospiraceae bacterium UBA7481 | reverse complement strand
GTCAAAAGAAGGTACAGCGGGTGCTGCTTACATGGCTTGCAGAAGAACCGGCATTGTTTGAAAAAATAGAGGAGTACGTCACTCCGGAAGACTTTACGGACGAGCTTTATTACAAGGTGGCAAAGCGGTTGTTTGAGGATCATAATGCAGGCAGTGATAATCCGGCGGCGATCGTGGATCTGTTTGACGATCAGCAG
>DLOP01000116.1:31071-31241 GCA_002478505.1 Lachnospiraceae bacterium UBA7481 | reverse complement strand
TGGTTGAGGCAAAAAAAGCGCTCGAGGCATTGGAACGGATACGTTTTGTTTTGGATTAGAAATAGGAAAGAATAATTAAGGCTTATGGAAAAGCAATTATGAAAGGAGTAAATATACCCAAATGGACGAAATCACACAAGCAAAATTTGATGAGAAACTGAAGTCGCTTC
>DLOP01000116.1:30523-31025 GCA_002478505.1 Lachnospiraceae bacterium UBA7481 | reverse complement strand
CTGAATCTGGAAGAGGAACAGTTTGATAAAATATGGGATGCTCTGGATAAAAACAAGATCCTTTTGAGAATCGATACGATTGATGATGACGATATTCCGGAGGAAGAACTTTCTTTAGAGGATGCGGCGGATCTGGAGCTTGATATGGAAAACCTGGAAAATTCTCTGGGGGAAGGTGTCAGCACAGAGGATCCGGTCAGGATGTATCTGAAAGAGATCGGACGGGTGTCGCTTTTGAGCGCAGATGAGGAGATCGATCTGGCAAAGAAGATGGAAGCCGGCATGGAGGCGGAGGAAGAGAAGAAAGAACTGGAAAGCAAGCTGGCAAATGAAACGGCGGAGGCAAAGAAAAAGAAGCTGATCAAAAAGATTGAAGAAAAGAACGCACTGATCGAAGAAGGCAGATCGGCCGCAAAGAATCTTTCTGAAGCAAACCTGCGTCTTGTGGTTAGTATCGCAAAGAGATATGTGGGAAGAGGCATGCTCTTTCTTGATCTGATTC
>DLOP01000116.1:27227-30469 GCA_002478505.1 Lachnospiraceae bacterium UBA7481 | reverse complement strand
ACATGGTGGATCCGGCAGGCGATCACGAGGGCGATAGCCGATCAGGCAAGGACGATCCGTATTCCGGTGCATATGGTGGAGACGATCAACAAGATCATCAGGATCAATCGTCAGTTATTACAGGAATTAGGAAGGGAACCATCTCCGGCAGAGATAGCTGAGCGTATGGATATTCAGGAAGAAAAGGTGCGTGAGATATTAAAGATTTCACAGGAACCGGTATCTTTAGAGACACCCATCGGCGAAGAGGAAGACAGCCATCTGGGAGATTTTATTCAGGATGACAATGTGCCGGTGCCGGCAGAGGCAGCTGCATCTATGATGCTCAGGGAACAGCTTAATGAGATATTGGATACACTGACCGAGAGAGAAAGAAAGGTACTGACTCTGCGTTTCGGGCTGGTGGATGGACGTGCAAGGACGCTGGAGGAGGTCGGAAAGGAATTTTCCGTCACCAGAGAGCGTATCCGTCAGATCGAGGCGAAGGCATTGCGAAAACTCCGTCATCCGAGCAGAAGTAAGCGGATCAGGGATTATCTGGATTGATGGTGGCGTTATCAAGACGGATGCAGGCGGTGACCGCCCTGGCTGAACCGGGAAAAACGGCAGCAGATATCGGCTGTGACCATGGCTATGTGGGGATCCGTCTGATCCAAGAGGGTCTCTTTTCCAAAGTGATTGCCATGGATGTCAGACCGGGGCCGCTGGAGACTGCCAGAAAGAATGTCGCTCTTTATCGGATGGAGGATGCCATTGAACTTAGGCTGTCGGATGGACTTCGGATGTTGGGAATCGGGGAAGCGGACTGCATGATCTGTGCCGGTATGGGCGGCGCGCTGATATGCCGTATTTTGGAAAATGACCCTGAGAAGGCACAAGCAATGAAGCAGATCATATTACAGCCGCAGTCTGAGATATCGCTGGTGCGCAGGTTTTTAAGACAGCATGGATATGTCATTAGGAAAGAGGATATGGTGAAAGAGGACGGCAAATATTATCCGATGCTGCGGGCGGTCTGGCAGGAGGAGACGGTGAAAACGGCGGAAGATCGTCAGGATATTTATGACACATATGGGAGATTATTATTAGAGGGGCATCATCCTGTCTTATATGAATGGCTGCTGCATGAGCAGACTGTAACCGGTGAGATCCTTTCCGGACTTCAAGAGGCGGATGGAGCGGAGCGGAATACAGATACAGACAGGCGGCGGAAGCAGAGACTGTGGGAACTGCAGGAAAAGCAGCGGAGAATAGGGACTGCATTATCATATTATGCGTGAAACAGGCAAGTCTGGTTTACATAACTCATTTTGGCAGATAAGAAAGGGAAAGGTGTCGATATGCAGTTGGAGGAAGTGATTAAGCGGCTGGAGGCATTGTCTCCGCCATCCTTTGCTGAAAGCTGGGATAATAGCGGACTGATGTGCGGCAGGAAGAAGAAAGAGATTGAGAAGATACTGCTTTCTGTGGATGCAACGGATGAAGTTGTAGAGGAGGCGGTGCTTTCCGATATGGATCTGCTTCTGACGCATCATCCGTTGATTTTTCCTCATATTTCCAGCTTAACGGAAGATGATATCGTGGGCAGGAGATTATTCAAGATGATACAGGCGGATGTATGCTGCTATGCGATGCACACCAATTTTGATGTGATGGGTATGGCGGATGAGGCGGCTGACCGTCTGGGACTACTTGACAGGACCGTACTGGATGTTACATACGAAGACACCATATCCAAAGAAGGTGTAGGCAGAACGGGGCGTCTGCCACAGGAGATGAGCCTGCGGGAATGTGCGGAACTGGTCAAAGAAGTGTTTTTGATTGATTCGGTCAGGGTTTATGGTGATCCTGATAAGAGGATACGCATTGCCGCGATCTCGCCGGGTTCCGGCAAAAAGATGAGCGGTTATGCTTTAAGGGCGGGAGCGGATGTCCTAATTACCGGAGATATCGATCATCATGATGGGATCGATTCTGTGGCAAGAGGACTGGGCATCATAGACGCGGGACATTACGGGATTGAAAAGATATTTCTGTCGTATATGAAACAGTTTATCTTAAAGAATATGCCGGAGATGACCGTGGTGTGCGCATCGCAGAAGGAACCATTTATTGTGGTGTAAGATAATATGGGTATATAGAGATAATAGGAATAGAAAGGACAAAGGAAGCATGGATAAGGTGATACTGACGATTGAAGGTGAAAAGAAAGAATATCCAAAAGGGATCACATATGAGGAGGTCGCAGAGGAATATCAGGCGAAGCATGACGGTCTGATCGCAGTAGTTATGGAGGATGATAAGATCCGTGAATTATCAAAAGCTGTGGAAAAGGATGCTGTGGTCAGGCTGATTACCCGAAGGGAGTCCATCGGACATAAGACCTATGTGCGTACGGCGATCCTGACCATGGTCAAGGCTGTTGCGGATATTTTGGAGGCAGAGGAAAAAGGTTCCTCCAAGGTAAAACAGGTCAAGGTGGAATATACCATCGGCAATGGGTATTATGTCAGTCCTAAAGGCGGACTGATGATCAGCCAGACCTTTATTGATAATGTAAAAGCGCGTATGGGGGAACTGGTAGAGGCGAAGACAAAGATCAATAAGTATTCCATGAACACTGATGAAGCCCGGGAGATTTTTGCCAGAGCAGGTATGGCTGATAAGGATAAATTGTTCCGTTACCGCCGTGGTTCCCAGGTAAATATTTATGAGATAGACGGCTATCAGGATTATTATTATGGCTATATGCTGCCGAATGCAGGATATATCAGAGAGTTTGACCTGCTGCCTTTCAATAATGGATTTATGCTGATGCTGCCGGAAATGAGCGACCCGTTGACGGTAAAGCCGCTGGCTTCCAGGGAAAAGCTGTTTGAGACGCTGAGGAAAGGGACAGACTGGGGTGAGAAGCTTGGCATCGATACAGTGGGCGATCTGAATGACAGGATATGTGAAGGCGGTCTGAACGATATCATTTTATTGCAGGAGGCTCTGCAGGAGCGCAGGATCGCAGAGATTGCCAAGGAGATCGTAGAACGTGAAGGCGTGAAGTTTGTCATGATCGCGGGACCATCCTCCTCCGGTAAGACGACATTTTCCCACCGCTTATCCGTGCAGCTTGCTTCCTATGGACTGAAGCCGCACCCGATTGCTGTAGATGATTACTTTGTCAACCGGGAGGATACGCCGAAGGATGAGAAGGGCGATTATAATTTTGAATGTCTGGAAGCCATCGATAC
>DLOP01000116.1:19467-27216 GCA_002478505.1 Lachnospiraceae bacterium UBA7481 | reverse complement strand
CCTGGCTGGCGAGACGGTGGAGCTGCCGTCCTTTAACTTCAAGATCGGAGCAAGGGAGTATAAGGGCAATTATAAGACTTTAGGGCCGGAGGATATCCTTGTGATCGAGGGCATCCATGCGTTAAATGATAAGATGTCGCTGTCCCTTCCGGCAGAGAGTAAGTTTAAGATTTATATCAGCGCGCTTACGAGCCTGAATGTGGATGAACATAACAGGATCCCGACCACGGACGGAAGGCTGATCAGACGGATGGTGAGGGACGCGCGGACGAGAGGCGNNCTTCTGCCACAAGGACGATCCGGATGTGGCCTTCGGTGAGACGCGGCGAGGAGGAGAACATCTTTCCTTTTCAGGAAAGCGCGGATGCAATGTTCAACTCGGCGCTGATCTATGAACTGGCGGTGCTTAAGCAGTTTGCAGAGCCGTTGTTATACTCCGTGAAGAAGGAAGACCCTGAATATTATGAGGCGAAGAGGCTGTTGAAATTTTTGGAATATTTTCTGGGTGTAAGCAGCGAGAATCTTCCAAATAACTCTATTGTAAGGGAGTTTGTAGGGGGGTCCTGTTTCAACGTATAATCACATAAGTGGGACGGATGGTCGCGCGGGGAATCTCCGTGAGGAAAGTCCGGGCTTCGCAGGGCAGGATGCCGGATAACGTCCGGTGGAGNNAGAAACGCTTGGCGTTTCTCCTGGTTAGGGTGGAAAGGCAGTGTAAGAGACTACCGTCCGTCCGGTAACGGGCGGAGCCATGTAAACCCCATCCGAAGCAAGACCAAACAGAAGACGACAGGCTTGCCCGGCCTGTCTTCAGGTAGGTCGCTAGAGCCTGCTGGCAACAGCAGGACCAGATAGATGATCATCCCGGCCGGCATTGCCGGCTATGACATAACCCGGCTTATAGTCCCGCTTATGTATTATATACTATTAGTGGTGGATCCTGTAGAAAAGTGGACTGCCAAAAGCGCTAGCAACTCTATTATATTTTAGAAACTAAAAGGTTGATTTATGAATTATAGAGTTATTGATAAAGAAAAGTATTACAGGAAAGGGGTTTTTAAGCATTTTTCTGAGGATTGTAAATGCTCTACGTCCCTAACTGCCAGAATAGATGTTACTGATCTGGTTTCTTACTCGAAAGAGAAAGGAACGAAATTCTATATCAATTTCTTGTATATTCTGGTTAAGGTCTTGAATTCCAGAGATGATTATAAGATGGGATATCTTTGGCAAACGGAAGAACTGATTTGTTATGATGTGATTAACCCTACACAGTACATATTTCACGAAGATACGGAAACCTGCACGCCGGTATATACAATATATTATGAGGATTATGATACCTTTTATAAATATGCGGCGGAAGATATTGAAAAGGCAAAGAATACAAGAGAATATGGACTGGACATGCAGAACCATCCCAATTGGTTCGATGCATCGTATATTTCATGGCTGTCATATGATTCGCTAAATATAGAATTACCGGATGGACATTTATTCTTTGCACCCATCGTAAACTGGGGAAAGTACAGAGAAGAAAAGTCAAGGTTGATGATGCCTGTATCGGTAAGACTGAATCATGCTATTGCAGATGGTTATCTTGTGGCAAAGGTATTTAAACTACTTGAGGAAGAAATGAATGAGTTTTGTAAAAAATAAAATTGGTATTTATCCCCTAATATAAAGATTGCGAGGAAAACACCGAATGATACAAAAGAAAATAAAGTATGATAGAAGAACCATTAAAATACTATTGGTAACAACCATCGTTTCTGCGCTCCTGTTTTTGACAGGGGTGATTTGTATGCTGGCTGAAGTGGAGGAAGATGTTGTTATGGCATTGTCAGTATTGTTGGGATTATATGTGGGCGGTGGTTTATTTTTATTTGCAGGATTAAATTTGTTGTCTGGATTCTGTTATATTCGCAGGTTAAAGGCATATGGATATGAGATCCCGTATAAAAAAGAAGATTACGGCGACGATCTGCGGAATGTTCCGCGTGTAAGCGGAAAGTCCTGCCCGGAGATAAAGAATGTAGGCAGAAGGGTTCTGGTTTTCTTTTACGCAGCTGTTTTTCTGCTTGCCAATGTCTGGAATGTCCGGTATATTATCCGCTGGTATCAGTTTGATGGAGGTTTAGCGGTATTTTTATTATGTATCATGCTGCTGTTCGACTCTTTCTGGGGCATATCCGCACTTCTGTTTTATCGGCAGGAGAATATGCAAAGATACAGGGACGATGTGGATATCGACGACAGTCGGAAGGAAAGAATGCCTGTCGAAAAAGGAATCGTTTCCGGCATGATTCTTCTTTGTATAATGATGTTTTTTAAGATGCTGCTCATTCAGTTTGAAGAACATGGGTTCCGTAGCAGAGCTGAAAACGATCAAAGATACCTTCAGACGATATCAAGCTGTATTGGTACTGCTATGATGGCGGACGGAATAGACAGAAATTCCGATTCTTATATGCAGATGAGAGAAGGGTGTTATATTTCCGATTGGGGCAGACCGGATGACGCTTTTTCCAGGGCAATTGCTGAAAATCTGGGAATATCAGATTACTCAGAACTCAATGGAAAACTCTATACTTCTGATGGGAATCCCCGGATTTATGTTAAAATATCTGATGAGGGTGTTTATGTCCGTATGGACAATCCTCTGCGGCTGGATCATGGTATCCAGTTTTCCTATGAGGAGGGAAATTTGCGCTGTTACTGAGGATATGATACAATAAGCTCAAGAATCCAGCCGCTGCGCGTCTGTCGCGCTGTCGCGCTTAAAATCTGCTTTGCAGATTAGATTCTTTCGCTACCATGTCAGGTGAAATCAAATGCTCACTGCGTTCGCGCTTGATTTCCTGCTGACATGGTATAATATCGATAAATATTATGCCGCGCCGAGCGAAGCGAGTGTGCATCGCGAAGCGCATACCATGTGCGGAGCACATGGTATATTGATTAAACTTAGAGAGAAAGGCAGGTTTATTTTATGAAACTTTTAAAATTTTTTAAAAGTGTTATAGACATGGATACCGCAGCTGTGGTGTTATGTGATCTTTCCCATGAAATTGTGTATATGAATCCTGCGGCGGCAGAGAGGTATCAAAAAAGAGGCGGATACGCGCTGGTGGGGAAATCGCTGCTTGACTGCCATAGCCCGTCCAGTAATGAGAAAATCAAACAGGTGGTACAATGGTTTGGGGAAAGTGCAGAGAATAACCGGATATATACTTTTTACAACGAAAAAGAGAATAAAGATGTCTATATGATCGCCCTGCGGGATGAGGATGGCAGACTGATCGGTTATTATGAAAAGCACGAATACCGGAACAGGGAAACGGCGGATTTTTATGATTATGTTTCAAACAAGCAATAATGATCCGCAACCTTTCAGGTAGAGGACAATGATTCGCAAAGGAGATTTTGTCATGGGTATAGAAAAGGAAGAAGGACTGCCACCAGTGTTAGAGAAGGAATCTGCTGCATCTCAGGAAAAGGACAGATCGGTACTGACAGTAGGTTTTTGGGTGTATGTCATTGTCATAATAGCGCTTCTGGGTTTAGGTTGGTATCTGAATCATATGGAAAGCGATCTGTTCCTATTCGGATATATATGGGATAGGCAGTATCTAAGAGGATTTACTATAGCAGTATTATATATTGGTCTTTTGTATATGTGGAAAGGTCAGCCTAAAAGCAGGAAACGAAAAATTTGTATGATACTTGCTCTTGTAATGATTATCTTAAGTGTAGGAGCTATTCCCTATTCTGTTTATAGAGATATGAAAAATAGGGTAGAAGTAGAGCAGATCGTTCTGCCGGACGGTAAGGAGGTCCTTTTTACGGAGACGTTGGGCCATGTCCGTATTTTAGAGAGAACATTTGAGCTTACCTATTTTAATGTTTACCAGAAGAATGGAATTATCGTTAGAAAAGTTGGAGAAATAGATGAAAGCTATTTTTCTAACAAATGCCTCTCTCAGGATACATACAGCTACGAATATGATGAGGCAGATAGAAAGCTGACGGTAATATGTGAATATGGAACCTACGGAGATAGTGTTGTATCTCTGAAAGAGGAATATGACACGGGTACCCTGAGCTGGGAATTTGTACTGGAATAAGTTGGAATTATGATCCTATTGAATAAGTCCAAATTTGGCTTCGTGTTTCCGGTTAAATATAATGAATAAAAATTCTGTATTTAGATCTGCATGTTCTGTGGTATGATTATATACAAATCGAAATTTGGAGGTCAATTAAGTTATGACAGGTACCATTATTTATTTGGTAATTTCTTCACTTGTTTCGCTTATTTTTATAGTGCTTGGTGTAAATCAGTTTCGGTCTAAAGTTCCAGTTGCATTGAATACAGGAGAAGTTCCTCCAAGAGAAGATGAACTTACTGATATGTCAGAATGGAATCATAAACATGGAAGAAATTTGATAATATATGGATGTGCTTTGTTTGTAACAATGTCTGTCTTTATATATTTTCTTGAAAAATTTGATAACACTGTGTTTCAGATGGTAGTATTTTTGATCGTAATATTCGCTGAAATAGCTTGGCTTGAAATTCAACATAGCCTGCTAAAAAAGAAACTTATCAAAAAAACATAGTCTTAATTATCCTATGGACAAGGATTTATCGACGTTATATAGGAGAGTGCATATGAAAAGAAGGCTGTTTAGCGCGCTGATCTTTATTGCGTTACTTGGATTGGAAATATGGATTGCCTTGTATGTACATGACAGAATTGTACGTCCGTATCTTGGAGATGTACTGGCGGTGATCTGCGTATATTTTCTGGCGAGAGTGGTTGTCTCGCGCATGCGCTGGCTCTCAATACCGGTTACGCTTTTTGCTTTTTGCGTGGAAGCGGTGCAGCTTACCGGGTTGTCAGAAATACTTCCGGAGCCGTTTTCGACGATTGTGGGAGGCACTTTTGATCCGGCGGATCTTCTATGTTATCTTGTGGGCGGCGTGGTGTGTTTCCTCATAGATAAAAAATTATACTCAAGGTCAATAAAATAGCGGGTATTAGAGAGCGGATGGAAGCTTTGGAACAAAAATTTGGATTCCGTGCATAGGAATCAAATGACGCTTCATCCGCTCTCATAATTCCCTTAAATTTTGCTATGGCTGTTGTTTTTACCTATTAATTTATTTTTAGTATTACGCTATGCGTAATATTACGACATGCGTAATATTACATCACCCGCTGAAATCTCTCCCTGTGCCGCAGGTGAAAATGAAGAATAATCATCCGTGTTTCCAATGATAAGCGGAGTGGTGAGTTTGTATCCTTCGGCTTTGATTGCGTCGATATCAAAGGTGACCAGCAGGTCGCCTTTTTTGATTTCCTGACCGTCCGAAACGTGGGATTCAAAATGTTTTCCGCCAAGTTTAACAGTATCTATGCCAATGTGCAGCAGTACGTCTGCACCGTCAGCCGACTGAATGGTTACCGCATGTTTTGTATCAAAAATAGAATTTATTTTTCCGTCGCAGGGCGCGTAAAGCTTGCCCTCGGAGGGCTCGACAGCAATTCCCTCGCCCAGTATTTTCTGGGAGAAAACGTCGTCTTCCACATTTTCAAGGCTTACGACCGTACCGCTAAGGTGGGAATACATTACAACTGTGCCGCTTTTTTTCGGAGCTGACGTTTCCTTCTGTTGTGTCTTTTCTTTCGATTGTGAAGTGTCCGCAGCGGTTTCGGGTGATGAATTTCCCAAAATACTGTCAAGGTCGTCTGATTCGGGCATATCCATAAATGTTTCCAGATTTGATTTTACCACAGAAACCCTTGGCCCATAAATGACCTGCACGCCGTTGCCCTTGTGGATGACTCCGGACGCGCCGCTTTCTTTCAGCAGGCTGTCGGAAACTTTTTCCACGTCGTTAACGGTGATCCTGAGCCTTGTGGCACAGCAGTCCACGTCGGAAAGATTTTCCTTTCCGCCAAGTCCTTTCAGGATCAGGGCGCTTGTAATATCTTCGGAACCGCCTGCGGATTTGCCGGATTTTGCCGCCTCAACGTCGCTTCTGCGGTAAAGCATCGTTTCTACATTGTCCGCTTCGCGTCCCGGAGTGGCAAGATTCATTTTCGTTATCATAAAATAGAATACAAAATAGTACACAACCGCATAGATCAGACCGATGATGACGATCCATATCCAGTTAGTCTTGTGATTGCCCTGTAAGATTCCGAACAGGGTCAGGTCGATAATACCGCCGGAAAAAGTCATGCCTACGCCGACATTGAAGATATGCATAAGCATGTAGGACAGTCCCGCAAGGATGCAGTGCACTCCGTACATCAGTGGTGCGACAAAAATAAAAGTAAATTCAAGAGGCTCGGTAATTCCCGTAAGCATTGAAGTAAGGGCTGCTGAAAGTAATAGACCGCCGGCGGCCTTTTTCTTTTCGGGACGGGCGGCTTTGTACATTGCAAATGCGGCCGCAGGCAGACCGAAGATCATGAAAGGGAATTTACCTGACATAAATCTTGTCGCCGAAACTGAAAAGACGTCTGTGGATTTGGAGGCAAGCTCTGCAAAGAAAATATTCTGTGCCCCCGTAACAATGTTGCCGTCAATCGTCATGGAACCGCCAAGCTCCGTCTGCCAGAACGGCATATAGAAGACATGGTGCAGACCGAACGGGATCAGCGCGCGTTCCAGAATACCGTATATCCATGTCCCGATATAGCCGGAACTAAGAACCAGTCCGCCGAGCTTTGATATACCGATCTGGACAAACGGCCAGAGATAGAACATTACAATGCCGACAATCAGATAAACCACAGTAGAGATGATGGGCACGAATCTTGTCCCGCCGAAGAACGAAAGCACCTGTGGAAGTTCGATTTTGTAGTACTTATTGTGCAGCGCGGCAACTCCGAGGCCAACTATGATACCTCCAAAAACGCCCATCTGCAGGGTAGTGATTCCGAGCGCCGTTGTGGTCGTATTTTCCGCCATTGCTTCAACGCCGCCTTTGGCCATGATGAGAGCGCTGATAGCGGTATTCATGACGATGTATGCAAGCGCTCCCGAAAGAGCCGCCACCTCTTTTTCCTTTTTTGCCATGCCGATGGCAACGCCCATGGCGAATAACAGGGCAAGGTTGTCAAAGACGGCGCTTCCGGTTTTGCTCATGATGTCCAGGATGATATAAAGTATGCCGCCTTCGTGGATGATGCCGCTAAGATTGTAGGTATCAATCGTTGTAGGGTTCGTGAAGGAGCTTCCTATTCCAAGCAGAAGCCCTGCCACGGGCAGCAGAGCGATCGGAAGCATAAAGGAACGTCCGACACGCTGTAATACGCCAAAAATTTTATCTTTCATTGATAGATCTCTCCTTGATTTTTATATAGTATGCAGATAGTATTATTATTGATTGAATTGATGAATTTCATTCGGGTTGTTACTGTATCAGAAATTTTTCTTATGCGGTATCCGCTGATATTGCATAGTATTACAATTCTTTGAATGATGTAGGACGCATCTTTTATTGGCAAAAGGTGTGTTCCGCGGAAAAGGTTCACTCAAGCACGCAAAAGTGGTATAATCGATATCAGAGAAAGAACAGAAATACGCCTGATAGAATATGATGTCTGAAATTACAGATATGCGGTTTGCAGTCAACAATATATTGAAGTTTGGAAATGGAGATGAAAAATGATTCTGAAAATTGCTCTGTTACAGCTCCTTCCGGGGGCTAGATTGAAAAATAAGCTTGAT
>DLOP01000116.1:0-19413 GCA_002478505.1 Lachnospiraceae bacterium UBA7481 | reverse complement strand
CAAGCTGCTCTGACATGGAGGGCTTGTATGGAAGAACAGCTTCAAAAGGGCAGATCTGCCTGCAGGGAGGCGAAAGCGCTTGGGGCGGATATCGCTTTATTTCCCGAAATGTGGAGCGACGGATATTTTCTTCCGCAGGATGAGGGAGAGATCGGCAGTCTTTCGATTGCTTCTGACAGTGATTTTATTCGGGAGTTCGCCAGTCTGGCTGCAGAACTTTCCATGGCAATCGGTATTACGTTTCTGGAAAGTCACAAGCCAAGACCGTTAAATTCCATGATCCTGTTTGACAGAAATGGTGCGCCGGCGCTTCATTATTCCAAGGTACATACCTGCGATTTTGATTTGGAGAAAGCGCTTTGTTCAGGGGAGGATTTTTATGTTGCGGATCTTGATATCGGCAGAGGAGTTGTCAAGGTCGGTTCCATGATCTGTTTTGACCGGGAGTTTCCGGAGAGCGCAAGGATTCTGATGTTAAAAGGCGCGGAGGTCATTCTTGCACCGAATGCATGCCCGATGGAAATCAACCGTCTTGCAGCCCTTCGTACCAGAGCCTATGAGAATATGGTTGCCATTGCTACCTGTAATTATCCGGCGGGACAGCCTGACTGCAACGGACATTCGACGGTTTTTGATGGTATTGCCTGGCTTAGGGATGAACCGGGAACGCGGGATATGTGCGTTTTTGAGGCGCCGGAAGAGGAGGGAGTTTATATTGCCCAGATCGATCTTGATCTGCTTCGGGAATATCGGGCGGGCGAGGTGATGGGCAATAAATACCGACATCCTGCGAATTATGGGATTTTACTGCAATAAGGCATTGACAGACCGCCGTAATTGTTTTATAGTAATGGTTAGAAAAAAGAATATTTATGAAACCGTTGATGCGGAGATAAAAATGAAAGATGCGCTTACAGAGAGTGGGGATGCTGAGAACCCATAGAGAGCAATTCATTAAATGGACCGCGGAGGGCATGGTCAAAAGCGATTCAGCCTAGTATTCCATGACGTGAGGGCATACGTGAGTTGCCGGGAATATGAAAATCCGAATTTATCATCAATCCGATCGTAACAATGTGAGATTCTTCGGATATTAAGTATTTCGTGAGAGTGTGGATTCCACAAAGCAAGGTGGTACCGCGGTATGATTGAGTTATATCGTCCTTGCCTGAGTTTTACTTAGGCAGGGATTTTTTTTGCGCAGGTCCGTATATGAAAGTTTGCTATATAAATGTGGCAGGAACTATCTGCAGACGGTCTGAATGAAACGAGGAAGTGACGGATAATGTATTAGGGCATGAATGTGTGCGGTGCGTGCGGGGAGGACTTCCTTCAGTCTGGTATAGGAAAAGGAGAAAATGATGAAAGATATTTTGGCAGAAATAGCAGAGCGGACCAGAGAACGTGTGGCGGAACAGAAAAAGTCAGTATCTCTGGAAGAGATGATGAGGCAGGCTGAAAATGCCGACGGAAACGGATGTGGCAGACCGAAAGCCGAAGGTGTATATTCATTTAGAGAAGCCCTGTCGGGAGAGGGGATCCATCTGATCTGTGAAGTGAAGAAGGCTTCTCCATCGAAAGGCGTCATAGCAGAGGAATTTCCCTATGTCGAGATTGCCAAGGATTATGAGCGAGGGGGAGCCAGCGCAATCTCTGTGCTGACGGAGCCTTATTATTTTATGGGAAGCAATGAATACCTGCGGGAGATCAGAAAGGAAGTGTCTATTCCGATCCTGAGAAAAGATTTTATTGTAGATGAATACCAGATCTATGAGACGAAGGCGCTGGGAGCGGACGCGTGTCTGCTGATCTGTGCCATCCTGGATCAGGATACGTTAACGGAATATCTGAATCTGGCGCACAGATTGGGGCTTTCTGCGCTGGTAGAGACCCATGATGAAGCGGAGATAGGGATGGCGGTGAAAGCGGGCGCAGGGATCATCGGTGTCAATAACCGTAATCTGAAAGATTTTTCTGTGGACATCGGACATAGTCAGGAATTGAGGAGACTTGTGCCGGATGGAACTATCTTTGTGGCGGAGAGCGGTATCAGAGAGAAAGAACAAGTTGTGCAGCTTTACAGGGAAGGCGTGAACGCCGTATTGATCGGAGAGACATTGATGCGGGCGCAGGACAGAGCGGCAGTTGTCAGGGAGTTTACGCGTATGCCATGAGACGGAATGTCATAAATTCACAGGGTACGGAAAGGTATGGGGGATAATATTATGGTAAAGATTAAGATCTGCGGAATCAGACGGATAGAGGATGTATATTATGTAAACCAATATCTTCCGGATTATATCGGTTTTGTATTTGCTGATACCAGACGCAAGGTTAGTCTGGAAACAGCTGCCATGCTTGCAAAGGAGCTGAATCCCCGGATAAAGAGGGTAGGAGTCTATGTAAGGCAGGAAATCGAGCTGCTGACGGAATCGCTGGTTAGCGGGACGGTAGATTATCTGCAACTGCATGGGGATGAGGATGCGGCATATGAGGAGGCTCTGTTTGAAAGCCTTACTCAACATGGAATCGATGATCCGCAGGAAAGATGTATCAAGGCTTTCCGGATCAGGGGGGTGGAGGATTTCAAGAAAATAGGTGAGACGAAATGCCGGTGGCTTTTATTGGATACCTATTCCCAGACGCTTCCGGGAGGAACCGGGGAACATTTTAACTGGGATCTGATTCAGGGGATAGACAGGGAGTTTTTTTTAGCCGGTGGGATCAGCGTCGATAATATAGAGCGGGCGATCAGGGAAGTCAAGCCGTATGCCGTCGACGTCAGCAGCAGTCTGGAGACGGACGGTGTGAAGGATAAGGAAAAGATCAGAGTGTTTATGGAGAAGGTAAGAGCCATGAAAATGGAGTAAGTATACAGTGAAGAGGAGAAGGAGGAAAGCAGGTAAAAATGAGGAGAAAAAATAAGCGAAAATTGGCGAAATTAAAGTATATACAGAAAAATATAATGAAGATATAAGTAAAGTTGTAAAATCAAAATAGTAATAAATTAACAAATTAAAATACAAATAGATAAATATGTCAAATCAAGATTAAATAAATCGTAGTTTTGCCTAAAATAAAACTAAAAATAAAGGAAGGAAGAAGGAATTATGAGTGAAACTAATCAGGAAGGAAGATATGGAATCCATGGCGGGTGTTACATCCCGGAGACGTTGATGACGGAGATCGAGCATTTGAAGGAAAGTTATGAACGATATAAGAATGACCCGGAATTTTGCGCAGAGTTAGATCAGTTACTTCGGGAATATGCAGGTCGTCCGTCGCTGCTTTATTATGCAAAGAAAATGACAGAGGATCTGGGCGGAGCCAAAATCTACTTTAAAAGAGAAGATTTGAACCATACCGGGTCCCATAAGATCAATAACGTACTCGGTCAGGCGCTGCTTGCAAAGAAAATGGGTAAGACGAGGATCATCGCGGAGACCGGAGCAGGTCAGCACGGTGTGGCGACGGCTACGGCAGCTGCGCTTTTGGGGCTGGAGTGTGAGATCTTCATGGGGAAAGAGGATACGATACGCCAGGCGCTCAATGTATATCGTATGGAACTGCTTGGCGCAAAGGTGCATCCTGTGGAAAGCGGAACGATGACATTGAAGGATGCTGTCAATGAATGTATGAGAGAATGGACGAAACGGGTAGATGATACGTTATATGTGCTGGGCTCTGTGATGGGACCTCATCCGTTTCCGATGATCGTAAGAGATTTTCAGAGTGTGATCAGCAAGGAAGCACGGGCGCAGATATTGGAAGCGGAGGGCAAGCTGCCGGACGTTGTGATGGCGTGTGTCGGCGGCGGCAGCAACTCCATGGGGATGTTTTATGAATTTATCAAGGATGAAAGTGTAAAGCTGATCGGATGTGAAGCTGCAGGAAAAGGAATTGACAGCAATGAGACGGCGGCTACGATCGCTGTAGGACGCGAGGGTATCTTCCACGGTATGAAATCTTACTTCTGTCAGGATGAATACGGGCAGATCGCGCCGGTGTATTCGATTTCCGCCGGACTGGATTATCCGGGAATCGGACCGGAGCATGCCTACCTGCATGATACCGGAAGGGCGGAATATGTGCCGGTGACGGATGATGAGGCTGTGGATGCATTTGAGTATATTGCCAGAACAGAAGGCATCATTGCTGCCATCGAAAGCTCCCATGCAGTGGCGCATATGATGAAGATCGCACCGAAGATGAGAAAAGATCAGATCATCATCTGCTGCCTGTCCGGACGCGGGGATAAGGATGTGGCTGCGATTGCCAGATACCGCGGGATTCAACTGAGTGAATAAAACGGCTGTTGATAAGAAGGAAGGCGGCAGTTGAAAGGAAGACGGCAGCTGAAAGGAAGGCGGTAGTTTGTGGAGAGGACTGCAGAAGATGGATAAAGAATGACAGATATTATTATATAGAAGAAATTAGGTGAAAAGATTGCAGGTTATGAAAGGAGCAGGATCAAAAAATGAGTAAGATCAGAGAGGCATTTAATGATAAGAAGTGTTTTGTAGGATTTTTAACAGCAGGGGATCCCAGTCTGGATAAGACGAAGGAATTTATCCTTGCGATGGAAAAGGCGGGAGCGGATATCATCGAGATCGGTATTCCGTTTTCGGACCCTATAGCGGAAGGCCCGGTTATTCAGGAGGCGAATGTGCGCGCCCTGCGAAATGGGTGTACGCTTACCAAGATCTTTAATATGGTGGAGGAGTTGAGAAAAGAGACGCAGGTGCCGCTGGTATTTCTTACTTATGCCAATCCGGTATTCAATTATGGATATGACGCATTTTGCAAGAAGTGTCAGGAGGTCGGAGTTGACGGCATGATCATACCGGATCTTCCGTATGAAGAAAGCAATGAAATTATTGAGTTTACAAAGAAATATAATCTTGATTTAATAAGATTGATTGCCCCGACAAGTGAAGATAGAATCGTCAAATTGGCAAAGGATGCCACAGGATATATCTATCTGGTTTCCTCTATGGGTGTTACCGGAATGCGTGACAATATCAAGACAGAGGTTGACGGGATCGTCGAAAAAATCCGTCAGTGTACGGATACGCCGGTTGCAGTGGGATTCGGTATACATACCAGAGAACAGGTAGAGAAGTACTGCCGCATTGCGGATGGGGTGATCGTGGGATCTGCTATCGTCAATATCATTGCGGAATATGGCGAAGACGCGGCCCCGAAGATTAGCGGATTTATCAGCGAGATGACGGGGAAGAGTTAAAGGCTCTCGATATGTTTCTTTAATGCCTGAAAACTTTCTGCGCTGATGACATGTTCCATCATGCAGGCGTCTTCATCCGCAGTCTGTTTATCTACGCCTAAAGAGCATAGAAATGAGGAAATGACCTGATGTCGTTCATAGATCATGTCGGCGATCTGCTGTCCGGATTCGGTCAGATAAATAAAACCGTCCTGATCGACGCGGATATGTTCTTTTTCCCTGAGATTTTTCATGGCGATGCTGACGCTGGATTTTTTATATCCCAGTTCATTGGCAATATCAACGGCGCGTACAACGGGCCGTTTTTTGCTGAGGATCAGGATCGTCTCCAGATAGTCTTCTGCTGATTGGTTCTTTACCATGGTGTTCGTGCCTCCTAACTTTTGTTTAGTGTAGCATATTTGAAAAATTTGCGCAATGATTATATGACCGCTATGCCTTATCTGCTTTATAATGTAAACCTTTTGACTTGTGTACCACAATTTGGCATAATGCACACAGGCATGACTTTGGGGGTATTTATTGTCCCAAGAAGGCAAGATGCTATTGCAAGAAGCGACATTTTATAATATAATTTATTCATTAAGTGACAAAATATCTTATTTTTCGACTAATGCAAAGTTATTGGCTTTGCGTAAATGATGGTAACAACAATTATCCTGATTCTTATTTCTCTGTGGTCCTTTTAAGGACAAAGACGGTGCAGTAATAAAATAATTGCCGACCAAGACCGCAGAAACATCAAACTTTCTGCAGTCTTTTTTAGGAGTAATCAAATGAATATTGGATTAGTATTATCGGGCGGTATGGCTAAAGGCGCATATCAAATCGGGGCACTTCGGGCATTAAACAACTTTGTACCGCTTAAAGAAATTAAATATATAAGTTGTGCTTCTATAGGTGTCCTCAACGGATATGCCTATGCAACCGAAAATCTTGACTGCGCAGAGCAAATGTGGAAAAGTATTTGCAGCAAGGATACAAGGCTTTTTATAAGTCAAATTCTTAAAAGCAGTATGCTGCAACAGAAAATCGTAAATCTCTACGATCCGGAAAAATCAATATCATCCGCCTTTTATTGCTCGTTGCTTGATCTAAGCCACAGAAATATTGTTTACAAAGATTTATCATCGGTCAACAGCGATCAGATTCCGCTTTATTTGAAAGCAAGTGTTGCTATGCCGGTATATAATCATTCGGTCCAACTTGACAACACATCGTATTTCGATGGTGCGATGATTGATAACATTCCGGTTTATCCGCTTTTGAAGCACAATGTTGATTATATTATATGCATTTATTTTGATGATACTTGTTACAAATTTGAAAACACATATTTTGATAACAAAATAATCAAAATAATCATTCCCTGCGAAAGCGTGCTAAAGCAATCTGTTATTTTCAAGCAAGACAGCATTGAAGATATGATAGAAAGCGGATATGACATTACAATGTATCTCCTTAACTCCGTATTTTCAAAGGGGTATGAGGATCTTGAATATATTTACCGCATCATTGAATATATGAACCGAAATAATAAAAACAAGTGTCTGCGTATAACCGGAGATATGCTTGTTGCCAATTTGAATAAAATAACCCAAAAATTAACGAAAAGAAAAATTTTATAAGAGAATAGGAGTTGTTGCTATGAGAAAAGCTTTAAGAATCATCGCAGTTTCTGCGGGAATAGTAAGTGTTGTATCTGTAGTTATGCTCGGATATATTTATTTGGAGGATATCGCAGGACAAATCAAGAAGGTCAAAACTAAAATCATAGACGTAATTGATGATTAAAAATACATAGGAGATGAATTCTATCATATGGTTTTGCTCCGAATCTGCACTAATTTTGTGCTAATCACGGGAAGACAACCCAGAGAATATGTGTCAGCCATTTGAAGCAATGGCAGAAAAGGTAAGGATTCTAAAGATGGATTATCAGCAGTGCGACTGGATCAACAAATATATAATGCCCGATGAATATGTTGTCTGGAATGGCAGACCGGGAAAGGGTCATCTCTTGACTTCATATGATATTTTTATGATTCCGTTCAGTATTATATGGTGCGGTTTTGCTATTTTATGGGAAACCATCGCATTTACTTCGTCTGCGTCTTTATTCTTCAAGCTGTGGGGAATCCCGTTTATCTGTGTCGGATTGTTTATGTTATTTGGAAGATTCATCCTAAAATCATACATAAGAAAAGAAACTATTTATGTCATTACCAACAAAAGAATCTTTTCATTCAGGAAAAATCAGGTACAGACTTTGGATTATCATATGAACCCGACAAGAAATGTAACGCAGCATCAGGATGGCACTGGAACCATTCGCTTTTATTCAACTCCAACGTTTAATACACAGTTCTCGGCTCTTTTCATCTCTATGCAATCATTCAGGCATAACGATCAGTATTTTGAACTGGAGAATATTCCTGATGTTGACCGTGTTTTCCAAATACTTTCAAATTAGCGATCCTTCTGTCTGACAGCAAACATTTTTCGGTCGCCAATTTCCATTTTCCAAATATTTATGGGCATCTTCCTGATATGGATGAAAATATCTGCTGCGATTTCTGCTGATCTTTAAAAGGTAAGAGAAAAAGTTAAAGAATATGGTGCTAGTCCAAATATGATTGAAGCGCTTTGTAGAGAAATCGGCGAATCAAAATTTTAGGAGGAAAAGACAATGGCGTTTAAGCTAGACAGTGTTGTGCCTTGGGGCAGAAATATGGAAGAATACAAATTGATGTTTCAGTTAGATGATAGCGATATGTCAAAGAAATTTGCGGGTTTTGGTGATGGGCCCGCCTGCTTCAACTATGAAATGACTGAAAGAAATGGAAATGTAACTTCATTTGACTTAATTTATCAGTTTTCAAAGGAGGATATAGAGAAGCGTATTGAAGAAGTCCGGGTTACTGTCATGCAGCAAATGCGGGAAAATATGGATAACTATGTATGGAAGAATATCAAAAGTTTGGATGAACTGGAAAGTACCAGAATGTCCGCTATGCATAAATTTCTTTCAGACTATGAAAAAGGCAAGGCAGAAGGACGCTATGTGTTTCATGAATTGCCTGATAAATTACCTTATGAGGCAGATTATTTTGATATTGGCTTGAGTTCCCATTTCCTGTTAATGTACACAGCGTTAGGGTATGATTTCCATATTGCCTCAATGACGGAAATGCTTAGGGTATGTAAAGAAATCAGGATTTTTCCGATTGTAGATTTGGATGCAAATAAAACGGATTTAATCAAAAATGTAATAGACCATTTTAGAAAAGACTATAGAGTTGAGATTGTTAAAACGGAATATGAGTTTCAAAAGGGTGATAATAAATTGTTGATTATCAGATGAATAATGGTTTAACCATACAAAACAAATCAGATTTTTATTTTCAAATCCGTCTGATAACTGTATGTCCGACATAAATCATGCAGACTTTAGCACTTTTTATTAAGACATATATATCTAAACTTGCTATAATAATGAAAAGTGCAAGGAGGTAGATTGAAAAATAAGATTGATATCTTATTTTTCATAACCGAATTTATTCGTTAAAACCGAATAAATTCGGTTTGCAATTATTGTGCCTGCGGNNGCAGCATACAACAAAAAGCTTACGCTTTTCGTTGTCAAGAATCGCAGGTTGCGGAAAGGCAGGGTTATTACCATGAAAGACAAAAAGGAAGTTATTAAGAAAGTCATAGACTATATTGAGGAAAATTTAGAGAAAGAAATCAACTTAGCCAATATATCAAAAAATATTGGTTATTCCAAATTTTATCTTAATCGGCTTTTTGCGGAACAGACAGGAATTACGATTTATAAATATCTACAAAACCGTAGACTTACAATAGCTGCTGAAAAACTGGTTAAAACAGATAAACCGATAATACAAATTGCATATGAAGCCGGATATGATACTCAGCAATCATTTTCCTTTGCTTTTAAACAAATATATTTATATCCGCCTAAAACTTATAGGGATATTGGAATCTTTATGCCAAAACAAAGCAGAATTTCTATGAGCTATTCTTGCATGTTTAAATACTATGGATTTATTGCTGAAATTAAGGAGATTGCAGCATGAGCACGATCCCTTACGTTATTGAACAAACCAGTCGCGGAGAAAGAAGTTATGATATTTTTTCACGGTTATTATCAGACAGAATTATTTTTTTAGGGGAAGAAGTCAGTGATACTTCCGCCAGTTTGATCATAGCACAAATGCTCTTTTTAGAAGCGCAAGACCCAAACAAAGATATACAGTTTTATATCAACAGTCCCGGGGGTTCTGTAACAGCCGGATTAGCGATTTATGATACTATGCAGTATATCAACTGCGATGTTTCTACGATATGTGTAGGACTTGCCGCGAGTTTTGGAGCTTTTTTATTGGCGGGCGGAGCACATGGAAAGCGTATGGCATTAGCTAATTCGGAAATTATGATACACCAGCCGGCTATACATGGTAATGGTATTCAAGGGCAAGCTAGTGATATACAGATAATGTCAGACCATATACAAAGAAACAAGCAGAGGTTAAATCGCATTTTAGCGGAAAATACAGGGCGTACCATAGAAGAAATCGAAATAGATACGGATAGAGATCATTTTATGAGTGCAGATGAAGCTTTAGCATATGGTTTGATTGATTCGGTTATTTCAAAAAGACAATAAAACATAATCCGATAGCCTGACTAACTGACATTGGGGGCGAACTGTAACAATAAACGGTCAGCATTTTTATTTCCCTATTGCTTTCTGACAAAATGATGGTTAAAATATCCTTTGGGATATAAATGTTCTCGCCAAAGGAAGGATAATCACAAATGAGTATCATGAATTACCTGATTATCATGCTGATCTTCATTGTATGCATCAACTTGATTAACGAAAAATGGATTCACCTGCAAAATGACATTGCACTTATCTTTTTTTCATTAATCTTTAGTATAGTACTGCTGCTGGTCAATGCATTTCTGCCAGGGCAGCCGCTGTCACTGATATTACGGCAGTTTTCGGGGTTTGAATTTGAATCCTATCTGATCGATACCGTACTTTGTTTTATGCTGTTTGCCGGTGCCAGCAAGGTCAACCTGAAGAAATTCAGGCAGAATATTAAAGCCATCAGTTTGTTGGCGCTGTTGACAACGGTTGTATCCTCCTTACTCTACGGCGCCCTGTTCTGGGTCGGGGCACAGCTGTTTGGGCTGCCTACCGACATATGGATCTGCATTCTGCTTGGCTGTATCGTATCACCCACGGATCCCATTGCGGCCACGGGGATATTAAACAAACTCAATTTGTCTAAGAATGTAACATCCGTAATTGAAAGTGAATCTCTTTTTAATGATGGTACGGGTGTTACTCTTTTTGTGTTTTTCAAAAGCATTATAAGCCATAGCGGAGAGAATAATTTTGTGATGGTTATGCTGAAAGAAATCCTGGGCGCACTGGTGGTGGCGGTGGTCATTTCTTTCCTGTTGGGCCAGATGTTGAAATGTACCAGGAAACCCATTCAACAGATTTTGGTCAGTGTGCTGGATGTGGCAATATCCTATGTGATCTGTGAGCATTTCGGCTTCTCCGGTGTCATTGCATCTGTGATCTGCGGTATGTATTTCGCTTATATCATGAGCGGACAGGAACGCAAACGTACGGTCTATGATCCCCATAATCTATACAATGATTTCTGGGATATCCTAGACAGCATCCTGAACGCGATACTTTTTGTGATGATCGGGCTTTCCATACTAAACATTAGCATCAGCACTTATATTATGGTTGTTTTGCCTACAGCCATTATCGCTGTAATTTTATCCAGATTCATGGGCGTGGCAATCTCAACACTGATGCTTGGTCGGAGTAAAATTCCAAGCAGCTACAGTCTGTTTGAATTTGTTTCCCTGATGACCTGGAGCGCGTTAAAAGGCGGCTTATCCCTGGCACTGGCAATGAGTATGAAGGAAATACTAAATCCTGATACCTATCTTATTGTATTAAACACGGCCTATATCACCATTATTTTCACAGTCATTGTACAGGGACTCACGGTGAAGAAGGGCTATCTGCTCATTGAGCAACACAAAGCCAGACGGATTAGACATCAAAGTATAAAGTGTGAAAACCAGGTTCATTAAATGTTGATAGGAAATCTTATTTTACCATAAAGAAGGACAGGATAAACATATGAAAGCTATTATCATAGGATTAAGTCAGATTGGTATTTTGCTGGCACAGCAGATGCCAAAAGAAAATCATGATGCCATTGTGATAGACATTGATAAAGAAAAAGTAGAAAATTGTACGGATCTTTATAATGTCAACGGAATATGTGGCAGTGGAGCGTCAAAAGAAATTTTGATGCGGGCAGGTGCCGCCACGGCGGATATTGTTATTGCCGTCACATCGGTGGATGAAATCAATCTCATGGCATGCATGATCGCCAAAAATTGCGGGACGCGCTATGCCATGGCCAAAATCAACCAACCGGAACTTTCGAAAGACAAAGATTACTTCACCGCCGAATTCAAGATTGACAGCATTATAAATCCCAAACTAGAGGCTGCACTGGAAATGTATCGGCAGATCAGGGTGCCCGGAGAACTGAAAGCGGATGCCTATTTCAGTGATGTGGCAACTATTATCCGGATTCGGCTGACAGAAAAACTTATTCCCGTTGGGGGTCTGCCGGTAAAAGAGATCAAAAATGTCTTTGGAACTGACATGCTGATCGCTACTGTGATAAGAGATAAGAAGCTGTATGTCCCCAAAGGCGATTTCGTCATACAGCCTGGCGATATTGCCGGTATTATCACGGCTGATACGGCGATTCCGCAAATTGCAGAACGCCTTGGTGCGGCGCACAAGCCGGTTAGAAATGTCATGCTGGTGGGTGGCGGTACAACGGCCTATTATCTTGGCAGGAAGCTTGTGGAAGACAGGAAAAGCGTAACCATTCTTGAAAAAGATGCCAAACGATGTGCGGAACTTGCGGAGCTTTTGCCAGAAGCAAATATCAGTTATGCCAACGGAATAGATACGGATATATTGATAGAAGAGGGGATGGAGAAGGTCGATTCCTGCATATCCATGACAGGAAAAGATGATACCAATATGGTGATTTCCATGTTTGCATGGTCCAGTGGGGTTAAATCTATCATCACGCGAATCAATACAACGGCTTACGAAAAATTGTTAAACAAGGTCAATATTGACATAACGATTCTACCGGCGGTCATATCTGCGAACCGGGTTCTGAGCTTTATCAGAAATCTTGTCGTGTACAATGCCAAAGGAAATGATATTCAGTGTTTGTACCAGTTGGCCGGGGGAATGGCGGAAGCAACGGAATTTGTTGCCTATGACAATTGCAGGAGGTTGGGAATTGCCTTTAAACAGCCGGAATTTAAGTTGAAGAAAGATATTCTGATTGCAATGATTATCCGTCAGGGGCAAGTGATTATACCAGACGGGAACAGTAAGATTCATTCTGGTGATCGGGTGATTGTCATCAGCAAAAAGGGGAATGGGCTGAATACATTGAATGATATTTTTGCTTAAGAGCAGCAACCGCAGCAATTCAGCCCCAAGTCTTTGCTTATACCCGTTTTAATGAAGCATAGAAAGAACCCCATTAGATTGGTTGGAATACACAGATCTCGGCTCTTTTCATCTCTATGCAATCATTCAGGCAAAACGATCAGGGTTTTGAACTGGAGAATATTCCTGATATGGATAAATATATCTGCTGCGCTCTCCGCTGATCTTAAAAAAGGTAAGAGAAAAAGTTAAAGAATATGGTGCTGGCCCAAATATGATTGAAGCGCTT
Source organism: Lachnospiraceae bacterium UBA7481 (assembly GCA_002478505.1). Lineage (GTDB taxonomy): Bacteria > Bacillota > Clostridia > Lachnospirales > Lachnospiraceae > NK4A136. The sequence continues at coordinate 6,324 of DLOP01000116.1, read as the reverse complement.
TATAGAGAATTGATTTTAAGGTTTGTTAATATGGAAATGTCAAAATTTCATAAGAATACCCAATGACAAATTATGGTTTTTCGGTTATTTTGGAGGCAGAGCATTTAGATAATCCGCAGGTGGCTCGTGAGGTTTATCAGCAAAGCACGGAAAATCTGAAATCCTATATGAAGCGTCAGTGGAGCCTTGTGGGAGGAATGGCTGGCACGTTCTGGGAGATCTTTCTTTTTTTTACAAATGGGAGGGATATGCCCCATTTGAATAGCTTTTGTTACAGCTTCAACGGATGAGGTGACATCAAGTTTTTCAAATATATGCTGTAAATGATTTGATAGGGTACGCTCGCTTATATAGAGTGTAGCTGCAATCTCCTTTCGCTTCATACCATCAGCTATAAGCCGCAGGATTTGTTTTTCGCATTTAGTCAATTCCTCTAAAAACGGAATTTCCCTGTTAAAAATAACTGCACCCTGTGATATTTGGGAAAGGAAGGATACCAGTTTTTCGGGTTCTATATTTTTGTTGATAAATCCCTTTGTCCCGATTTTCTCTGCTTCGCTGCGGTATACCGGCAGGTCATATCCGGATAGGATTACTATTTTTTGCTCCGGATACCGGCATAACAGCCGTTTTGCTAATTCCAAACCATCTTCGGATGCTATGTTTTTTAAATTTATATCCATAAGCAGAATATCCGGTCTGTTGTTATCAATGAAGCTGTCCAACCGGGAAATATCGCTGATGCTTTCAAATGATGTGATCTCAGGATAATCCGATAATGCAATCTCCAGACTTTTTGAAAATAAGGCGTGGTCATCGACTAATAAAATATTGATAAGAAACATCTCCTTTCATTGGCAGGGTGATCTGTATGCAGACCCCGTGCGGGAAGTTATTGGTTATCTTTACAGAACCTTCCATGTTATTGACACGCTCAGTGATCAATGCAAGCCCGCTGTGCTTTGACAGATCGGCGGATGAGAGGGCGTCCGCATCAGCAGTTCCATTGTCCCTTATGCAAAGCACTATGATCCCGTTGCCCTGTGTAAGGGTTATCCATGCTTTTTCACCCTCTGAGTGCTTGTAAATATTTGTGACAAGCTCTTTCAAGAGACGGTATACGAATATATCATAAGGGGGAGCTAAAAACAGGGAGTCCGGGCACTCAAAAGTAATACTGATATTACGGTGTGGAAAGGACTGTGATATATATTCAAGCAGGCTTTGGTAATTCTTTTTAACAGTGAGCTTGGGGAGCATTGCAGGGCGGTAGTCCTGCATCCGCTCACGGATATAGGTGTTCATGTTATCAAGAGTTTTCGTGATGATTTTCCGGATATCGGGATGGCCGGCCTTTTTCATCATGTTCTTTATGGAAAGTAGATCCTGAAGAATGTCATCATGGAGGAAATTTGCAAATTCCAGGTTTAGCTGTTCTTCCTGCTGTAACTGCTCTAATGTAGCGTGGTATTTGCCTTCCCTGAACATCGCACTTTTTCCATGCTTTAAATTAAAATCTAAAACTATATTGCAGGCGTATACAAAGATAAACATGGCATCCAGCATAAGGAAAAACAATGGAAGACCAATGCCTAAGACCAGCGCGGACAGACCGCAGATAACTGCCCCGGAAAGTAGGATCAATGCCTGCTGGCACCTGCTGAATACGGTTGACAGTGGGAAGCTGCTATGCTCTTTTTGTATAATGCTGTGTGTGCTCATGGAGAACAGCAGGACAGGAAGATATATCCCAAAATTAGAAAGATGTCCACTGACTCCTATTGTAGAAAAGTAATAGGCAAGGAATAAAATGATTACCGTTACAAGGGAGAAAAGAATACATTTCCATTCCGCTTTAATAACAAAGGCAGTCCTTTTTCTATGGAAGACAACAATGAAAAAGAAACAAAGCCAGCCTGTCAAAAACTGTATGCCGTAGAATAGGGCGAATATCTCATTTGACACCAATAGGCCAATAAGGGAGCAGATACAGGTTCCGGTCAGGCAGATGCTTACTGTTTTTTTGAATTTATATTCGCTGCCTTGAAACAAAAACATAAGTATGAAATTTATGGAGACATACCATATGACCGGGCTTAAAATAGAGAAGGCTATACTCGTCGGGGCATTGTTTGAAGCTGATAGGAGTATATACCAGCTATGAAGTGCCAACAGGACGCAAAACAGTGAGACGACTTTGTTTTCCCTGATGTTGCAGGAACTTATATAAGTAACGTCTATGAGCATCAAAGAGGACAGGAACAAAGGTACGGTTCCTGCGGCGTTAAATGCCGTGTCCATATTTATGGCGAGTCCCATATACATAATGAGCAAAATGGAATTTGCAAAAAGAAGAAGGTTTAGTTTTATATGCTTCATAGCGGCCTCCTTATTTCACGCTTAATTATACTATATGATTTCTATTTTGTCAGGACAGCTTTACAACAGGTATGGACGGTCAAATGGTAATAGACCAAATAAATAATGAATGTCAGCATAATGGCCGCCATCGCGGGTGCATACAATCCAAGACTGTTTTCTAGAATATTCTGCATGAGGGCGGACTTGTATACCAGTGTGGCAAAAATGCAGTCTGCCAGCCCGAATAAAAAGGGGATGCTGTAAAAAGCTGCTGTCTGCTTTTTGATAATCTTTTTGATCTTCCTATCTGTGTATCCCATTTTCCAGAGAATATTGTAATCAGATTTTGAGTCGGTTATGGCTGAAACATTATTAAAGTAAAGGATGCTTCCGCTTGCTATAAAGAACAATACCACGAGAAAACCCAGCAACAGGAATGTGGAGCTGTTCAGGGAAAATATTTCGTGTTTCCTGTGAGAGTTTCCCTGCAGGTAGGGGCTTCCCGACAAAAATTCTGACAGAGCCTGAAACAGAGCTTCATTATCCTCAATGGACTTCCCATTTATGCTGAGGATTTTCGCTGCCGGAACTGCCTGTTCTGCTATCGTATGATATAAATCGTCACTTATGATCAAAGTGCCGACACTGTTTGCAAATGAAATGGGATTATTCAAAGTAACAGCGGTTACTGTAACCGGTATTTCATTATTGCCTATGAGGAGCGGATAAATATTACCTGTTTCGTCATCATTAGGAGCTGGCTGGTATTTAACTAAAATACACTCATTATCATTTAATGCGGTAAGCTGTTCCAGAACTTTTTGCCGTCCCTGTGCTTCCAGAAGAGCTATATAGTTTGAATATGGGATACATTCAAACCCTGCATCCCGCAGGATTTTCTCGTTATCCGCATCCCCCTTGGAAGTTCCAATACCGTACTCCATAGGGAGCTGCCCAGCAGAGGAAGTGACTTTATAAATATCGGTCTGCAGGAATGTGACATCCGTATCGGATGAATATTTGTTTATAATCTGTTGTATTGCAGTTATTTCGCTTTCATTTTCAATCCTGCATTCTATTTCCGATGGTGCCATACGGGATACCGCTGCTATTGGATAGTATAACGACAGAGCCATGACGCTTGAAACTGTCAGTGTTGCGGCTGACAATAATGTAAGCATGATCAGCGTTCTGGAATTTGAATGGATACGGTATATAAACCCAGGCGCAGTGATAATCTTTGTTTCTGTGTAAAATTTTCGTTTGTTTTTCTTACCTGCCTGTACTGAAAAGGGAAGAAAGGATGCGATAAAAAGCACTGTTCCTGAAAGTACGAGTGTAAATGTCAGCATGGCAACCGGATAAAAACCAATTGTAAGCCATAAAGATTTCGTGCCTCTTAATATGTCGAGTGCAAGGCAGTATCCTGAAATGACAGCAAAAAAACCAATGACGGCTGGCACGGCATGGAATTTCATCTTTTTTTCTGCACTTTTTTCATATCTCACTAAATCCATGAGTGATGATTTGAAAAGGAATCTGCTATTGGATAGGGCTAATACTATGACGACAGCGAAAATAAAGCAGGCTGTTTTCATAATGGCATTCGGGTTGAAAAAATGTATTTCTGAATTATTGACTGCCAGATCCAGTAATTTTGTAATGCCAAAGACAATCCCCTTATGGAAAAAGCCTCCCAAAAGTATCCCGGCTATAAAAGCACCGGAGCAGGTGAGCAGGTTCTCTGTTATGAGCAGGGAGAGTATTGTGGATTTTCTGTATCCTAATAATGCGTAAATGCCGAGTTCTTTTGTGCGGCGCCGCAAAAAGAAGCGGTTTGAATATGACATATAGAAAACAACAAATGCCATGAGGAACACGGAAATCGTATTACACATCGTTTCAACCCGTCCGTCATTTGATATTTTTTCAAGCATGACCGTATTCATTGAGAATGAAGTGAATGCAAAAAAGATAGTGATGACAAATGAAACGGATAGTAGATAGAGGGCATAAAACGAAAAATTATTTTTCAGATTCTTAAAAGCCATAGATAAATTATGCATGTCTCTCCCCCTCCTATCTTTCTGTGTCTAATTTTGCCACTTCCCGTGCAATGGATTCATAGAATATACGCCTGTCATCATTCTGTTTGAACAACTCCCGAATAATGCGCCCGTCTTTAAAGATCAAAATACGGTCAGCGAAACTTGCGGCATATGCATCATGCGTAACCATCAATATAGTGGTGCTTAGAGCTTCGTTTGATTCCTTCAAGGTGTTTAGTAAATCTGTCGCAGAATTGGAATCTAATGCCCCTGTCGGCTCGTCAGCAAATAGAATACTTGGCCGCTTTACAATGGCTCTTAAAGCTGAAGCCCGCTGTCTCTGCCCGCCCGAAAGCTCGTTTGGGTATTTATTAAGCTGTGAATCAATGCCAAATGCTTCTGCCAGACTCCGTACCATGTTCTCTATTTTTTTCGGAGGGAGCTTCTGTAAAGTAAGGGGGACAGCAATATTTTCAAATATGGTAAGGCTGTCAAGCAGGAGATATTCCTGAAAAATAAATCCCAGCTTATCCCTGCGGAAATCCGCCGCTCCTGAATTGGTCAGGTTCTTAATGTTAACGCCGTCTATTGTGATACTGCCGCTTGTGGGTGTATCAATAGTGGAAAGGACATTAAGTAATGTAGTCTTTCCAGACCCCGAGGCACCCATGATAGCAATAAATTCACTTTTCGACACACTGAATGATACTTTATTAAGACTCGGATGTTGTGCCTTGGCATAGATTTTTGTTACTTCTTTTGCTTCTAATAATGTAGGCATATGAAATCCTCCTTTGCGGTTGATAGCAACATTGTACTTTTGGGGACTTGAAATGGAATGAGTAAAACAGGCAAATATTTTTGTGTGATTTACTCATTCAAATTTCCACAGGCAGGGCGACCGGATAACTGAAATTACTTGGGAAACGGAAAAGTTAGTCATTTCGTGTAATCCAATAAAATACGGGAAATTTCTATGGTATAATCAGTGGGCACTTTTACTTTGGCAGGAACGGTATTCTGCAGAAGTAATAGGAAAGAATGGAATCTGTCAATGGCTTGTGAGGCTTATCAGCAAAGCACGGCAAATTGTATATGCGCAAATTAATACATAGTATTTCCGTTTTTGTTTGAAGTTGACTGCCACACATAGTATAATATCAGAAAAGGTCGAGGTGATATAAGCGATGAACAATAAAATGCTTTCACAAAGTATTGCAGAAACGATATTATCTATGATTACTATAGAAAAACGCTTTACAGCCGGAGATAAATTGCCAAACGAAAATGAACTGTCAGCAGAATTAAATGTCAGCAGAACAACGCTAAGAGAAGCCATACGGATTTTGGTTGCTTACAATATTCTTGAAATCCAAAGGGGAAAAGGGACTTTTGTCACTCAAACGGCATTTAGGCAAGAACCGGATCTAGGGCGGTTATCCGATATAAAAGTAAATGCAAAAGACCTGTATGAAATACGGTTGATTTTTGAACCGGAGGCGGCATATCTGGCTGCAATCAGGGGAACGGATGCAGAGATAAAAAGGATTTTGGAGTTTGGCGAAAGGATTGAGCAGGAAATTAAAGCCGGACAAGACCGCACAGACAATGAGCATTCCTTTCATAAGGCGATTGCGCAGGCGACACATAATGAGTTTATGAATCAGCTTATGCCGATTCTTTATCAGGCGATTGCAAAGGGCGTTACCTTGTCAGCAATGAGCCAGAAAGCCGTTTCTGATACGGTGAATGACCATCGAATGATCATGGATTTTTTAGAGCAGAGAAACGCGGAGGGGGCTAAAAATGCTATGAGAATCCATATCATGCACGCAATACGGGAACTGGGAATTGAATAGCATTCTATTATTGGACTTACGCAATGTGTAAGTCTCAGACTGTAGACAAAGCGCCT
>DLOP01000186.1:24727-33996 GCA_002478505.1 Lachnospiraceae bacterium UBA7481 | reverse complement strand
ATCGCAAATGAGAAATTGGATCCCCAAAATGCAAAAGGACAGGTTGACAGAATTAAGAAAGCTGTTTTAAGTTTAAACACTTTTCCGCAGTCCCATCAAGAACGAAACGAGGGCAGATATGCTGGAAAGGGTTACAGACAGTTGTTGATTGATAACTATATTGCAATCTTCCGCATTGACGAACCGCATAAAACGGTATATGTGGTAACGNNGTATCAGGGAAGAAAACTATAATATAAGCATCAAATGACAAATTAAATTATTTGGCGCTAAGTAAAGAAATACATTTCCGAAAAGGGAGAAATGTTATGGACAATATCGATATGTTCACATATATGAATGAGAAAAAACAGGAGAAGGAGTCCCCGCTTGCAGCCAGAATGCGTCCTGTAACATTGGATGAGGTGGTAGGGCAGCAGCACATCATCGGCAAAGACAAGCTGCTTTACCGCGCGATCCAGGCGGACAAGCTCACTTCCATTATCTTCTATGGGCCGCCCGGCACCGGTAAAACGACGCTGGCGAAGGTGATCGCCCATACCACCAGCGCGGAATTTAAGCAGATCAATGCTACTGTTGCAGGGAAAAAGGATATGGAGGAGATCACTGCGCAGGCAAAGCAGACCGCTGCCATGTATGATAAGAAGACGATTCTTTTTATTGATGAGATCCATCGTTTTAATAAAGGGCAGCAGGATTATCTGCTTCCTTTCGTCGAGGATGGAACGGTCATACTGATCGGCGCGACAACGGAGAATCCTTATTTTGAGGTCAATGGTGCTCTGATCTCCCGGTCGAATATCTTTGAACTGCATCCACTGGAAAAAGAGGATATCAAGACGCTGCTGCACCGTGCCGTATATGATGAGAAGAAGGGGATGGGAGCTTATGGGGCGGAGCTTGCGGAAGATGCAATGGAATTTTTGGCAGAGCAGTCCGGCGGGGATGCAAGACACGCCTTAAATGCCATAGAGGTCGGCATCATGACCACAGAGCGGAGTGAGGACGGGAAGATCCATATTACGCTGGATGTGGCGCAGGAATGTATCCAGAAGCGTGTGATTCGCTTTGATAAGGCGGGGGACAATCATTATAATACGATTTCAGCATTTATCAAAAGTATGCGCGGTTCCGACCCGGACGCCGCGATCTATTATCTGGCGAAAATGCTCTATGCAGGGGAAAGCGTTACCTTTATCGCAAGACGTATCATGATCTGCGCGGCAGAGGATGTGGGCAATGCGGATCCCCAGGCGCTGGTGGTTGCGACAGCGGCGGCGCAGGCGGTGGAAAGGGTCGGTATGCCGGAATCACAGATCATCTTATCCCAGGCGGTTTCTTATGTGGCGTGCGCACCAAAAAGCAATGCGGCAGTCTGCGCAATCGGTGACGCAATGAAGTGCGTGGAAGAGACAGGAGATCTGCCGATTCCGCCGCATCTGAAGGACGCGCATTATAAAAGCGCTGCCAAACTTGGCAGCGGCATCGGTTATCTTTATGCACATGATTTTAAGAATAATTACGTGAAACAGCAGTACCTTCCCTATGAATTGTCCGGAAAGGAATTTTATAAGCCTTCCCAAAACGGATATGAAAAAAAGATCAGGGAACACATGATGCGTATCAGGCAGGAAGCCGAAGAATCTTAAACCCGTTTATGATTACTTTTGTTTGTCACCTACAATGTCAGCGACTGACGGCACGTAACCTGAGGAAAGATAATTCATATAGGAAAGCAGCAGCTGAAGATGGGGGTGATCGTAGTCCAATACGATATTCATAAAATCCCCAACAGTGATCGAATCAGAAAGCAGAACATTCAACTGGTCGATCGGTGAACAAAAAGAGGTTCTTCCAAACATATAATCAATGGAAACGTGGAAATATTCTGCAACTTTATCTATAAATTCCAGATCCGGCTGATGGACGCCGCGTTCATAATTTGAAAGCGTGGAAGCACAGATGCCAAATTTTTCTCCCATTTCTTCCTGCGTCATATGTTGTGATTTCCTAAGTTTTTCCAACTGTTCTCCAAAGGTCATTATTATCCTCCGTAAAATGACAGTTATTTTTTGTCTTTTATTTTGAATAAATCATATATGTTATTTATTTTAGTCTAAAATTTAAAATAAATCCTCAAATTACATGAATAATCAAGAAAATATATTATTGCACATAATAAATTTATGTAATGTGAAATTAAAATAAAATGGAAGATAGAGAAAATAGTATTGAATATAAGAAAAAAGGTATGATTCCACCCAAAAAAGTTAGTTGAAATAAGAAATGTCAAATGCCGGATGTGGTCAGAAGTTCATGTATCAGATATTCATAAATAGCGGTATTTTTTTTGTCCCAGTTGCTGCAGACAGTCTCCGCAAGCTCTTTTGAGGGGAGGTTTAACGTAAGGCTGATAAGCTCCTCCTGTTGATCCTTAACCACCAGACAGGCTTCATAATTTCTGCTGCTTAAGGCGCGATAATGCGACTGTACAGACAGCTCCTTCTGCAAGCTCAAATGATTGGACGAAAGGTAGTTTTTAATATCTTGACGAATCGAAGATGCAATACGGTCTTCCAAAGAGGATATTGTATGACGTCCTTCCGTGGTGATGGTAAGAAGGGTGCGGTTATTGATACGGCGGCTTTTTGCAAGACCATTTTCCTCCAGTTCGGAAAATGCCAGTTGAAGTGTGACAAAATCAATATATCCGCGTTCCAAGACAAAGTCGCTGATTTGGGATTTGGTGATTTCGGAGGTCGAGTTCTCCAGCATATACAGTACAATAAGTTTATATAATATGGAATATTCCAGTGTCTTCATATTGCTTGCCCTGCCATGAATTTTTTGCTTTCATTTTATTCAGCAGCGTATTTAATACCTGCTTTTTATCCAAGCTCCACTCCGGGGCGATCAGAAGCCGCCGCGGACCGTCGCCGGTGATGCGGTGGATGACCATTTCCGGCGCGAGGCGTTCCAGACATTCGATCACAATATCAGTATATTCTTCCAAAGTAAGGACTTCAAAGCGGCGTTTTTTATAAAGCTCCGCAAGATCGGTCTTTGCCAGTACATGAAGCAGCTGCAGTTTTATGCCGAAGATGGGAAAGGTGTTCAGATATTCCACAGTTGAAAACATCTGTTCACGGCTTTCTCCCGGAAGTCCCAGAATGACATGAACGATAATGGGAATCTGTATCTGGTTTAATTTACGGACTGCTTCTTCAAAAACCGAAGTCTCATAACCGCGTCGGATCAGCTGCGCAGTATTGCGGTGGATGGTCTGCAGACCAAGCTCTATCCAGATAAATTTATCCGGATAGGTGCGTTTTAGCTCAGAAAGAAGATCGATTACATCCATTGGAAGACAGTCGGGGCGTGTGGCGATAGAGATGCCGACGACCTCATTGTCTTCCAGAGCCTGAATGTAAATATTCTTAAGATAGCTGACAGGGGCATAGGTATTGGTATAAGGCTGAAAATAAACCACATACCGGCAGCCTGAATATTTTTGGGAAAGAAGAAGCTTTCCTTTTTCAATCTGCGAGCGGATATCGGGATGCGCCCTGTCCATGGGGGCGGAAAATTCACCGCTTCCGCCCTGGGAACAGAAAAGGCAGCCTCTGTTATCCAGGACGCCGTCCCTGTTCGGGCAGGACATGCCTCCGTCAATGGCGATCTTATATATTTTCTGGCCATATATCTCTTTAAAATAATAATCTAAAGAGTGGTATGGTTTTTTATCCCATATTTGTTTTTCCATAATTCACCTTATTTTATGTGCTTTTTAACTGCCTCTGCCACAACGTCGGCTACATGCGGGTGGAAGGCTTCCGGCATAATATTATCTTCGTTTAGTTCATCTTCCGGCACAAGGCTGGCAATGGCAATGGCAGCTGACATTTTCATTTCTTCGGTAATCTGCCTTGCACGTCCTTCCAGCGCACCTTTAAAAATGCCGGGGAAGGCAACCACATTGTTGACCTGATTCGGGAAATCGCTCCGTCCGGTTCCGACGATGCGGGCGCCTGCCGCTTTGGCAACATCGGGCATAATCTCCGGAACAGGATTGGCCATTGCAAGGATGATGGAATCCTGATTCATCTGTTTTACCATATCTGCAGTTAAAGCATCCGGAACGGATACGCCGATAAAAATGTCGGTGCCTTTGATAACGTCGGCAAGCGATCCGGACTCATGATTGGGGTTGGTACATTCCGTCATTTTTTCCTGCATCCAGTTCAGTCTGGGGGATCCCTTGACAACGACGCCTTTGCTGTTGCACAGGATGACGTTGACAAATCCGTAATTTAATAAGAGCTTTGCAATCGCAACGCCTGCTGCGCCCGCACCGTTGATAACTACCTTACAGTCGGCAGCTTTTTTTTCTACGATCTTTAAGGCGTTGATCAGGGCTGCAAGTACGACGATGGCGGTGCCATGCTGGTCGTCGTGAAATACGGGAATATTTAAAGTTGCTTTTAAACGTTCTTCTATTTCAAAACATCTTGGAGCGCTGATATCTTCCAGATTGATGCCGCCGTATCCGGGGGCAAGCCATGTAACAGCCTTGATGATCTCTTCCGTGTCCTGTGTATCAAGACAGATGGGAACCGCATTGACGCCGCCGAATTCCTTAAACAGGACTGCTTTGCCCTCCATAACGGGCATAGCTGCTTCCGGTCCGATATTGCCGAGACCGAGGACTGCGCTTCCGTCGGAAACGACTAAGATCGTATTTCCCTTGATCGTATATTTATAAACCTCTTCCCTGTTCTCTGCAATCTTTTTGCATGGTTCCGCGACGCCGGGGGTATAGGCAAGCGCAAGCGCTTCTCTTGATTTGACTGATGTTTTAGATACGGTATTTAATTTCCCTTTCCATTCCTCATGGAGTTGTAATGCTTTTTCTTGTGTTGTCATGGCTTTGTGCCTCGCTTTCCTTAGATGATATAATCTCTTCAACAATAGTAACATTAAAAAGTATAGGTTGCAACACAAAAAGTATTTGCTTTTTTTAAAATATGGTGTATAATATTCATGGTTAACAAATAACAGATTATTGTTATCATTCGTATTACTTCTAAAAAAACCCCCAATAAGTTTTTTGAAATTTGAAGTTGGATTTTGATTTTTTATAGAAAGATGTGATTGCAAGCAGTGAATTTAACAAATGATTTAGCAAATAATCTAACAAATTTAAGGAAAGGATCAAAGCAGTATGATGAGGGAGCGTTATGAATCCATTTATCTTGCCGATTTGAAGGAGATGGCAAAGAACCGGGGGATCAAGATCATTCCCGGAATGAAGAAAGCAGACATTGTGGACGCAATGCTGGAAAAGGACAAGGAAGAAGAACAAAAGGAAGAGGCGAAAGAAGAAGTAAAAGAAGAAGTAAAAGACGAAGCTAAAATGCAGAAAAAGCAGCCGTCTGACGCTGTGACGCTTTCAAAAGAGGAGCTTGCGGAGCTGGACAGCGGACGGACCGCCAGCGGTATCTTGGAAGTTATGCAGGATGGATTTGGCTTCATCCGTTGTGAAAATTTTCTGCCCGGTGAGAATGACGTTTATGTGGCGCCCAGTCAGATCAGGCGGTTTGGCTTGAGAACGGGCGATTATGTTACAGGCAATACCAGGATCAAGACGCAGAATGAAAAATTTGCGGCGCTGTTGTATCTGAAAACGGTAAATGGACTGGTGCCGGAGGAAGCCTCAAAACGGTGTAATTTTGAAGATATGACGCCGATTTTTCCAAATGAGAGGATACAGTTGGAGGCGCCGGGAGCGCCGATCTCCATGAGGATCATGGATCTGATCAGTCCTGTCGGCAAAGGGCAGAGGGGTATGATCGTATCACCGCCGAAGGCCGGTAAAACAACATTATTAAAAGATGTTGCAAAATCAGTGAAGAGATCCAATCCGGGTATGCATATGATCATTCTTTTGATCGATGAACGGCCTGAGGAAGTTACGGATATGAAGGAAGAAGTAGAAGGACCTAATGTTGAGGTGATCTATTCCACTTTTGACGAGACGCCTGAGCATCATAAAAGAGTTTCCGAGATGGTGATTGAGAGGGCAAGGCGTCTGGTGGAATATAAGAAGGATGTTATTATCCTGCTGGATTCTATCACGCGTCTGACAAGAGCTTATAATCAGGTGATCCCTTCCAGCGGACGTACCCTTTCCGGTGGTCTTGATCCGGCGGCATTACATATGCCGAAGCGGTTTTTTGGGGCAGCAAGAAATATGCGTGAAGGCGGCAGCCTTACGATCCTTGCAACAGCGCTGGTAGATACCGGAAGCAAGATGGATGATGTGGTTTATGAAGAATTTAAAGGTACAGGCAATATGGAAATGGTGCTTGACCGAAAGCTTTCCGAAAAGCGTATCTTTCCGGCGATCGATATTCCAAAGTCAAGTACCCGTAGGGAGGATTTGCTATTATCAGCGGAAGAATATGAAGCCATCAGCATTATCCGCAAGGCGGTCAACAGCGTGCGGCCGGAGGAAGCGGTTGACCGGATACTTGATATGTTTGCAAAGACCAAGAATAATACGGAATTTGTCCATATGGTCAAAAAAACACATTTTTATTAAAATACATTTAAATGAAATATAAATTTTAAAAAATACATTTAAAAGTGCTTGCATAGAAAATAATAGTATGCTACAATGAACAAGCTGTATTTTTGACGATTAATTTTAAAATGAAGAAAGCATAGAGAGGTGAATATTATGAAAGAAGGAATTCATCCTGAGTATTATCAGGCAACTGTAACCTGCAACTGTGGCAATACATTTGTAACAGGCTCAACAAAAAAGGAGCTGCATGTTGAAATTTGTTCCAAATGCCATCCGTTCTATACAGGACAGCAGAAAGCTACTAAGGCTCGCGGACGTATTGATAAGTTCAATAAGAAATACGGAATCGAAGCATAGGACAGCGGTATAAGAAGGGAAGGTTGAGGTAGTGATTATCTCAACCTTTTTTGCGTAATTCATACGGAAAGGAACAGGAGTAAAACTTTGGCAAAGAAGAAAAAAAGATGTTATTCCGGAATCGGCGGGCAGGCGGTTCTGGAAGGGATCATGATGAAAAATAAAAATACGTATGCGGTAGCAGTACGGCTCCCGAATGGAAAGATCACGATTAACAAGCAGGACACTTCCGCCTTGGTCAGCAGCGGCGTAATCGGCAAAATTCCGTTTTTAAGAGGAATCTTTAATTTTGTGGATTCCATGATCCTTGGAATGAGGACACTGACATATTCAGCGTCTTTTTATGAAGAAGAGGAAGAGACGAAGGGAGACAGCGCGCTGAATAAGATCTTTAAAGAAAAGGCGGAAGATGTTGTCATGGGATTTACGGCCTTTGTTTCGATACTGATGGCGATCGGGCTGTTTATGTTCTTGCCGTATCTGATCTCGGAGCTGGTATCAAGGTGGATATTAAATGATTCCCTGATTGCGATCATTGAGGGTTTGGTCAGGATCGTTATATTTGTGTTGTACGTGCTGTTGATCTCGCTGATGAAGGATATAAAGCGGCTGTATCAGTATCATGGGGCAGAACATAAATGTATCAACTGCATTGAGAGTGGAAGGGAGCTTACGGTGCGCAACGTCATGCGCTGTTCAAGACTGCACAGAAGATGCGGAACCAGTTTTATGCTGATCGTTATGTGTATCAGCATCATTCTCTTTTTCTTTATCCGGACAGATTCCGTACTTCTGAGAATAGTATACCGGCTGCTGCTGATCCCGGTGATCGCAGGAATTTCGTATGAGATCCTGCGGCTCGCGGGGAGAAGCGATAATATTTTTGTAAGGATCATTTCCGCGCCGGGTATGTGGCTGCAAAAGATCACCACAAGGGAGCCGGAGCCGGATATGGTGGAGGTGGCGATCGCCGCGATTGAAGCGGTATTCGACTGGAAGAAATTTGAAGAGAAACGTTTTGGAAAGAAAGTTTCCCTGACAGGGGCGGAACAGACTGATGTAGAACAGACTGATACAGAGCAGATGGATATTGATCAGACCGATATGGAGCAGGAATAGAGTTTGGGTTGAGATTCTTATGGTTGACAGGCAGTTGGAAAGGCATGGTTTTTGATGGAATATCGTGCATTATATCAGGAAGGGACGGAACGGCTGAAACAGGCAGGGATTGCTGAGGCATCTCTGGACGCCAGGCTGCTTCTGGAATATGTATGCGGTACGGTGCGGAATGATATGCTGCTGCATGGAGACCGGGAAGTTACTGAGGAAGATACAAAACATTATCGGCAGATGCTTTCCAAAAGGGCTGATCACGTACCCCTGCAGTATCTTACCAAACAGCAGGAGTTTATGGGGCTGTCTTTTTATGTGGATGAAAATGTATTGATCCCACGGCAGGATACGGAGGTCCTTGTGGAGACCATCATGAAGGACGGCTATGATGGTAAGAGGATTTTGGAGATCGGGACGGGATCCGGCTGCATCATATTAAGCCTGTTAAAATATGGTAACGGTTGTCAGGGAACAGCAACTGACATTTCAGAAGGAGCGTTGGAAACGGCAAGAAAAAATGCCGGGCAGCTTGGACTGGATGTAGAACTGATCAGGACGGATCTGGCGGCAGATATCATTGCTGCAAGTGGCATTGCCATAAGTGGCATTGCCATAAATGGCAAGGACGTTTATGATATTATCGTATCTAATCCGCCCTATATTGCAAGCGATGTGATCTCCACGCTGTTGCCGGAAGTCAGGGATCATGAACCCGTGCTGGCTCTGGATGGAGGAGCGGACGGGCTGAAGTATTATCGAAGGATCCTGCAGGAGACAAAAGAATTGCTGGCTCCGGGCGGGAAGTATTATTTTGAGATTGGGTACGATCAGGGTGATGCGGTGAAAGCGCTGCTAGAGGATCAGGGCTGCGGTGATGTCCGTATTGTTAAGGATTATGCGGGACTGGACAGGGTCATATCCGGAGTTATAAAATAGGTAACTGCAAAACCATGTTGGAAAAGGGTAAATTTGAAGCCCGGTTTACATAACTCTTTATTCATTGATTCATGTTCCAAAAACATCATAAATGAAATCATTTTTGGAACATGAATCAATGAATCGCAGGTTATGTAAACCGGATTCACAAGTAAGAATCGCAGGTGATCAACCGGGATGAACACTAGTAAAGAGCAAACTATATTAAAAGAACAAAATATAGCAGAGAGGGAAAACAGATGTTTAATAAATTAGAGGATTTACTGAAACGGTTTGA
>DLOP01000186.1:0-24693 GCA_002478505.1 Lachnospiraceae bacterium UBA7481 | reverse complement strand
TTCAAGAACCTGATGAAGGAGCAGAGCGACCTTGCGCCGATCGTAGAGGCGTATAAGGAATACAGGAAATGCAATCAGGACATCGAGGACTCTGTAATGATGCTGGAGGAAGAAAAGGATCCGGAGATGCGTGAGATGCTGAAGGAGGAAAATGCCGCGTCTAAAAAGCGTGTTGCAGAACTGGAGCACGAATTAAAGGTTTTGCTTCTTCCCAAGGATCCAAATGACGATAAGAATGTTGTGGTAGAGATCAGAGCCGGCGCGGGCGGAGATGAGGCGGCTTTATTTGCGGCGGAACTTTACCGTATGTACGTGCATTATATCGAGACAAGGCATTGGAAGATGGAGCTGGTCAATGTTGATGAGACCGGGATCGGCGGCATGAAGGAAGTGGAATTTATGGTCAGCGGACAGGGAGCCTATTCCGTATTGAAATACGAAAGCGGCGTTCACCGCGTCCAGCGTGTTCCGGAGACGGAATCGGGCGGCAGGATCCATACCTCGACGGCATCCGTGGCAGTGATACCGGAGGCGGAAGAAGTTGATGTGCAGATCGATGAGAAGGATATCCGTATCGACGTTATGCGTGCGTCGGGAAATGGCGGTCAGTGTGTCAATACAACGGATTCGGCAGTGCGCCTGACCCATTATCCTACCGGTATCGTGATCTACAGCCAGACGGAGAAATCACAGATTCAGAATAAGGAGAAGGCGTTTACACTGCTGCGTGCTAAACTGTACGATCTGGAGTGTCAGAAAATGCATGACGCAGAGGCGGATGCAAGGAGGAGCCAGATCGGAACAGGAGACCGCTCCGAGAAGATCAGGACATACAACTTCCCCCAGGGACGCGTGACGGACCACAGGATAGGGCTTACGTTGTATAAACTGGATAAAATCATGAATGGTGATATTCAGGAGATCATTGATGCGTGTATCGCAGCGGATCAGGCTGCGAAGCTAAGCCGCATGGACGAAATGGGTTAAAAACATTGATTTTACTGGGTTTTAGTGGGCCTTGCTATTTAAAAAATTAACGTGAAAATGTAATGAAAAGACGGTTTTGACAGCTTTGCCGACCGTCTTTTTTGTTTTCAGTTGATTTTGGATGCACTGTTATCCCCTATTTTGAAATTTGGATGTATGTACAGCTCTTTTTTTGTAAAGTTCTGCAACGTATTTATTAGTCAAAAAAGTTGAAAAAAGGCTATAAGGAAAATAGCGTTGTTGATATTGCAGAGAAGAATAAAGAATTAATTGTCATTCATATATCTATATGTTACAATACATATACGGAAAGTATCTATGACAGGGTGGTAGCCTGCTATGGAGATAGTATCCGTTGCTGATTATAGAGTGAAGAAATGATAATAGGAAGGAGATTTAGATATGAATAGAGAAAGCGCTGTTAGCAGGGCAACAGAATTAGTGGAGCAGATGACAGTTGAAGAGATGGCTTCCCAGCTCAGATTTGACGCGCCGGCGATTGAACGGCTGGGGATTCCTGAGTACAATTGGTGGAATGAGGGACTTCATGGAGTGGCAAGAGCCGGAACGGCGACCATGTTCCCTCAGGCAATCGGGCTGGGAGCTTCCTTTGACGAGGAGCTTTTGAGAGAAATAGGAGAGGTCATTGCGACGGAAGCCAGAGCCAAATATAATGAGGCGGTAAAAGACGGAGACAGGGATATTTATAAAGGTCTGACCATCTGGTCGCCGAACGTGAACCTGTTTCGTGACCCGAGATGGGGGAGAGGCCACGAGACCTATGGCGAGGACCCCTGCTTAATCAGCCGTCTGGGTGTCGCTTTTATAAAGGGGTTGCAGGGCGATGGAGAATATCTGAAAACGGCTGCCTGTGCCAAGCATTTTGCGGTGCATTCCGGCCCCGAGAACATGCGTCATTCTTTCGATGCAAGGGCCAGCCTGAAAGAAATGTGGGAGACATATCTTCCTGCTTTTGAAGCATGCGTTTTGGAGGCGGAGGTGGAGTCCGTAATGGGGGCTTATAATCGTACGAATGGAGAGCCTTGTTGTGCGCACAGCTATTTAATGGAAGAGGTGCTCAGAGGAAAATGGAATTTTAAGGGACATTACGTTTCCGACTGCTGGGCAATTAGGGATTTCCATGAAAATCATAACGTAACAAAAAGACCGGAGGAAAGCGTAAAGCTGGCTTTGGAGAAAGGCTGCGATTTAAATTGCGGCTGTACCTATCAGAAGATTTTATCTGCTTATGAAGAAGGCATTCTGCCTTTAGAGCATATGAAGAGGGCAGCAGTCAGGGTGTTTACGACCAGATTTTTGCTGGGTATGTTTGATGAAACGGAGTATGATTCCATACCTTATGAAAAGGTAGAATGCAGGGAGCATTTGGAACTCGCATCCAGAGCGGCAAAGGAAAGTATTGTTCTTTTGAAAAATGATGGCATTCTGCCGCTGGATAAAGAAAAAATAAAAACGATTGGTGTGATTGGTCCCAATGCGGACAGCAGGGCGGCTTTAATCGGGAATTATCATGGGACTTCCTCCAGATATATTACCGTTTTAGAGGGCATCCAGGATTATGTGGGCGAGGATGTCAGGATTTTATATTCCAAAGGCTCTCATTTGCATCTTGACAGGGAGGAGGCTTTAGCCCGGCCGGATGACAGACTGTCCGAAGCGAAAGCAGTGGCAAGGCATTCCGATCTGGTTGTACTCTGTCTGGGACTGGATGAGACTTTGGAGGGAGAAGAGGGAGACGCCGGAAATAGTTATGCTTCGGGGGACAAATCGGATTTGAAGCTTCCTCAATCTCAAATAAGGCTGCTCGAAACGATAGCGGAAACGGGAGTTCCCTTTATTGTCTGCATGATGGCGGGAAGCGCTATGGATCTGAATTTTGCGGATGAACGTGCATCGGCAATTTTACAGGTATGGTATCCCGGAGCCAGAGGCGGAAAAGACGTGGCGGACATTTTATTCGGCAGGGTTTCCCCGTCCGGTAAGCTTCCGATAACTTTATACCGGGATTTGGAAGGAATGCCCGCATTTACCGATTATTCCATGAAAGGAAGAACCTACCGGTTTTTGGAAAAGGAGCCGCTTTATCCATTCGGCTATGGGCTGACCTATGCGGATGTGGATATTACAAAACTGGAAGCAGAGGATGTTAAGTATCATGCCCTTGGGGAGGACGGCTTAAGGGTAAAGGCGGAAGTGGTTAATCGAAGTGGTATTGCGACGCAAGAGGTTGTACAGGTTTATGTTCACATAAAGGACAGTATAAATGAAGTTCCCCACCCCAGACTGGCTGCTTTTCAGAGGATCGCCCTGGAGCCTGGTGCAAAGCGGACTGTGGAAATCGTAATTCCTAAAATGGCATTTGAAGTTGTGAATGAAGACGGGGAAAGGTGCTTTGAGGGAACCGGCGCAGATATCTATGCGGGCTTTGGACAGCCGGATCAAAGAACCATGGAATTGACGGGAAAGGAAGGGAAAAAATGGCTTTTGGTCGATTGAATGCAGTTTTGTGGTAATGATCTGTCCGTATTAAACGCTATGAAATATTGTATATGAACCGCAAAGCGCTGGAAGCATACGGTATTTCTGATATTGATGAGTTAAAGGGAAGGAAATGTTATGAGGTGTTTTACGGGAACGGTTTTCCCTGTGCAATGTGCAGCAATGAGGAGCTGACAGAGGGTGATCAGGCTGCGAAACTGTTCAAGATGAATGAAGAATAGGAAGGACAGCTATATTACAACCGAAAATATCCCGTTTGTAATATCACAGACGGGACAGGGGGATGCCGAACGGATTTAACGCATCACGGTGGCTCTTTTGGATGGATTCCCGATATTGTCTGGGCGTACAGGAGAGATATTTCTTGAAAATTTTATTATAATAACTTGTATTATTAAATCCGACACTGGCGGCTAAGGAAGCGATGGATTCTGCTTTGTTGCCGCCATGCTGCATCTGCAGGGCGGATGCGTAGATCCGGTACATCAGCAGATAGTCGAATGGCGAGATCTGTATGGCGCGCTTAAAACATCTGCAGCATTCGCTTTTGCTGACATGGATGCTGTCTGCAATTTCTTTTAAAGTAATCTGACGGGCATAATGATCCTGAATGAACATAATGGCGTCTTTGACGCGTTCTTCGTCCATTGCTGAAAGGGAAAATGAAACGGTATTTTTAAGAAAGATATCCGCTTTTTCCAGAAGCTGTATCCAGAAGCTGCACAAATGGCTCTTGGTGACCAGCTCATGCCCATAGGACTGGTTCAGGTTCGCAGTCAGAATTGCGTTGATGCATTCAATACCGCGTTTTCCCCAACTGTCATCAGGCGTAAACAGCGCATAACGAAATTCCGGATCTTTAATGATTGGCGTTCCGTACTTGGTGGCAAGGAAAGAGTCCATGGAATCAAAAAGGTAATTCGGATGGAATAAAATGGATAAGATGACGCAGGGAGCAGATGCTTTTGCGTCTTTTTTTTCTGTAATGGCGTGGAGATGCCCGCCGTTGATCAGAATGGCGGAACCGCTTTCCACGGTAATCTGTTTTTCGCCAATCTCAAATGACGCCGTGCCGGAGCGGACAAAGCTGATCTCCAGTTCCGGATGCCAGTGCCATGGAGTTTTATTCATAAACATCTTATTTAATTCTACATAATATACGCCGACCGGATATCCCATATTGGTCTGTTCGGTGAAATTGTTCATATTGCGGGAAGTCCTCATTTCTGTGTGTAGATAATTACGTACTACATAGTATTATAGGTTTCATATTAGGGAAACGCTTTCATCAGCGCTTCCTTAGTTATTTTATCATTATGTGCAGGGTGATGTCAAAGAAAGGATCATGCGTTTTTCATTTCTATTTAAGTCGCAGCAGAGCTGCGGCATGGTTATTAATATGTATTAGAATTCAGGGGCTCAGGCATAGAATTTAGAAGAATCATATTATGACAGGCAGGAAAGATATGGACGTACAGCGTATGGAAGAGGATAATCAAAAACTGGAAAATCTTTTGAATCTAAGTCTGCAGGCGACGCAGGAAGAACGAGACCGTTCCCGGAATCTGGGAACCGGCTATGACGAGGCGGGCAGACGGTGGGAGCTGATCGTGAAATATCACGGAGATCTACGGCAGGCGGCATCAGAGGAGATCGTCATTGAGGAGCTTCTGGCAGGATATGCAATTGTGACCATTCCGGAACGGTTGATCCAGGCGTTTTCCAGACTGGAGGAAGTGGAGTATATAGAAGTGCCAAAACGGCTGTATTTTCAGCAGGTAGACGGAAGACGTGATATCTGTCTGTTGGGAGTGGGTATAGTGGGGAATACGCCGGATGCATTAGGGGCATTTACTGGCGGGTATATAGCGGGAACGCGCGTGTCTGGGCTTGGCCTTGCGGGCAGCGGTGTGCTGGTAGGAGTTGCGGACAGCGGGATTGACTATCGCAACAGTGAATTTTTGACCGTGGATGGGAAAAGCAGGATCCTGGCATTGTGGGATCAGACACTGCAGCCGGATGCGGAGAAGGGGTGGCTGCCGCCGGAGGGATTTGCGAGAGGGGTGTTATTTACAAGAGAAATGCTGAATGTTTCGCTGACGGAGGGGACACAGCTGAGCAGGGATACCAGCGGACATGGAACGGCGGTGGCGTCTATTGCTGCCGGAAGAGGCATCGGCGTTGCACCCGACAGCGACCTGATCATTGTCAAGCTTGGCGTGCCGCTGCCGGATTCCTTCCCCAAAACAACGGAACTGATGCGCGCCATGACATTTATGGTCCGCTATGCGGAAAGGGAGAATAAACCGCTGGCGGTCAACTTGAGTTTTGGTAATGTTTACGGCAATCATCTAGGAACAAGCCTTTTGGAGCGGTTTATGGATAATGTGTCGGAAGCCGGCAGGAATGTGGTCTGCGTGGGAAGCGGCAATGAGGCGGCGTCAAACGGTCATTACGCGGGTACTATAACGGAAGAAAAAAAGCAGATATCATGGTCCGTGGGTAATTATGAGCCATCGCTGAATCTCCAGCTGTGGAAAAGTTATGCGGATGTGATGCAGGTTGCGCTGGTGGCACCCAACGGAGAACGCAGGGAGCTTCAGATGGACCAGGTGGGAACACAGCGGATCAATATCTCCGGAATTACGGTTCTGGTTTTTCTGGGCGCGCCGCTTCCATACAGCGATGTACAAGAATACTATTTTGATTTTATTGCCAAGGAGGGGTATCTGCCCACCGGGATCTGGAATCTGGAGATTACGGGATATAAAATTAAAAATGGTGCAGTCAATCTTTATCTGCCCTCTTATTCCGCCAGAAGCGCGGATACGGGGTTTTTTCAGTCAGAACCGATTGGGACGCTGACGATTCCCTCCACATCAAGCAGGATGATCACCGTCGGCGCCTATGATCCGGTTTATCAGTCGTATGCACCGTTTTCCGGCAGGGGATATGCGGTGTCCGGCGGCGAGGCGGCATCTGCGCAGTTTACCAATGCCATGGTCAAACCGGAGATTGCCGCACCGGGGGTCAATGTTCTGGCAGCGGTATCCGGCGGAGGTTACGGCGGCTTCACGGGGACCTCTTTTGCAGCACCCTATGTGACCGGCAGCGCAGCACTGCTGATGGAATGGGGGATCGTAAGGGGGAATGACCGCTTCCTGTATGGGGAGAAGGTAAAGGCATATCTGATCCGGGGCGCGCGTAAGCTTTCGGGGATACAGAAATATCCGGATGAACGTGTCGGCTGGGGCGGGCTGTGCGTGAGGGACAGTCTGCCACTGTAGAATAGTGACTATTGCGGGAACACCAAATGGATGGTAAAATGTACACGAAAGCAATGAGCAGTGCGCGAGCGAGTGAAAGCATATGCCGAAGCCCGTGAATGAGGAAAACCGAAGGTTTTCCGAATGACGCACTGCGGATATGGTAAAATTAGCACAAAAGCGACGCTTATTACAAATTGCTTCGCAATTTGAATTATGCGCAAAAAGCGTGTGCGATTATGGTATAGATTATGGTATAATGAACGAAGATGTGAAAAGGAGGAAGGAAATTCTATGAACAATCTGTCTGGTGATAATAACACAAATCAAAATCCATATGGAGAAAATCCAAACGAAGGGACTTTGTATGGCAGGAATCCTCCGCCTGTGCCTAATGCGCTCCTACAGAACGGAAATGCGAAAAAAGGCATGGGAACGGGCGTAAAGATCCTAATAATTACGGTAATCATTTTGTGGGTGCTGGGGATAGGCGTTTTTGGATTCTTTATGTTTAAGATATTTAAGATGGCATCGACGCCGAAGGAGGCTTTGAGTGCATCCGAATTTACGGAGGCAGTGGAGGAGCTTGGTTATGAGGCTTCTGACAGTCTCGAAGAGGAATATGATGATTGTCTTGTTTACACAGGTAATAAAGGGCGTACAATAATGATATTCGGAGAGTTTGGCAGCAAGAGGGATGCGCAGGCTTATTTTGAGCAATTGCTTGATTTTTACAATGCAGAGTCATCGTCTTCCAGAATACTGATTAACGGAGTCAATTTTATGATTAGAAGATGGTCCAAGTCGGGGGTTCATTACTATGCGGAGATAGTAGATGGTACCGTCGTATTTGTGACCACAGAAGATAAGAAAGAGATGGAGGAGATCATAGAGGCATTGCATCCGTGACGGCTGATCTGACATGGAGGATTAGAATGAAAAATAAGATTGATATCTTATTTTTCATTCGCGAATTTGTGCCTGCGGCCCAAAGTTCGCGGACTATGGAAAAGGCATGGTTATTAGTGTGAAAAAAGATTGTGTTTCCTAAGTGTGTGTGTTAAAATTAATCATCTATGATTTAAAATTGTAGATGATTAATTTTATTTTTATTGAAAGGATGGACGGACAACTGATAAAGCGAAGATTTATTCCTATAAGAATTGTAAAGCCGGGCATGATCATTGATCAGGCGATGATCGATCGTGCCGGGCGTGTTTTGATTGCACGTAATACTCCTTTGGAGGATTTTCATATTGACGGATTAAAAAAGATAGGTGTGAACGGCGTCTATATCCGGGAGGGGACGGAAGACGAGGAACCTGCTAAACCGCAGGATGTCAAGATGCCGGAAGCTGTCCAGAAAAAATTTGAGAAGGTGAAGGTAGCGGATCCGGCCAAAGTGACGATCTCTGAGAGTGTGCGTAACCGTGTCGCCCAGGGGATCCAGTATCTGTATCAGGATACGCAGTCGGCAGATTTTACCAATGCCTCCAGAAGCATAACGGATGATCTGATGAAGGCGATCTCGGACAATGACGCGGTGGCGGTGGATATCAGTGCATTGAAGGTCAGCGATGAATATACCTTTAAGCACAGCGTGGACGTGGCGACCATGTCGATGATCGTCGGCAGAAAGTATGGTTTGGATGATAAGCAGGTATACGAGATCGGCATTACCGGTCTTTTGCATGATATCGGCAAGTCTAAAATTCCCAATGAGGTCCTGAATAAGGCAGGAAAGCTGACAGATGAGGAATTTGAGATGATGAAGCAGCATTCCGTCTTTGGATATCATATCCTGGAGAAGAAGGAAGATCTTTCCCAGGAAGTAAAGCTGGGCGTGCTGCAGCACCATGAAAAGACCAATGGCAGGGGGTATCCCATGAAGGTAACGGAAGAGAAGATCACGCTGTTTGCAAAGATCATCTCTGTGGCGGATATCTATGACGCATTGGTTACGGAGCGGCCTTATAAGAAACCGTTTTCCCCGCGAGATGCGGTGGAGATGATCATGTCCATGACAGGCGAGCTGGATTTTAAGGCGATGAAATGCTTTTTGGAAAGCGTGATCCTGTATCCGGTTGGGACGGATGTGGCTCTAAGCAACGGCGAGACGGCACGAGTGATCGAGAATGTACCAAACTATGTGCTCCGACCGAAGGTCATGGTAGTAAATACCGGAAAGGTGTATGATCTTGCCAATGACTTAAGCTGTGCGAGCATTATCATACTGTAATACATAGAAATTGTCCCAATTCGACTTTGTGTTCCTGGTTGGGTGCAGTGAATAAGCATTCTTTTTTAGATATGAATATCTTGTGGTATGGTTCAATCGGGATTTATGGGGGTAGCGTATCGTGTGTTGTCCTTATTGTGGTCAAGGCGTAATTGTGAAGGCTATCGTAAAAAAATCAGGTGAAATAATATATATTTGTGACGAATGTGACACTGTTTGGACTTCGCATGAAAGAATTTCAGATACTACAGGTTTAGGGTTTGATCTTTATGCCGATGCGCACAATTTTGAGGCACTTTGGACTGAATTGGAGTTGTTTTGGGCTGAGAAGCACCGGGAACACAAAAACGAATTGTGATTAAAAATTATGGGGTGGAAGCTTGGACGATAGAAAAAATAGAACTTGCACAGAAAGGAAATGCGCGGAACGATGCCAGAGGAAAAAATGGAAGAAAAAATGGGATTTGACAATCATAAATATTTGGAGATGCAGTCGCAGAATATACGGGAACGGATCGGGATGTTCGACGACAAGCTTTATCTGGAATTTGGCGGAAAGCTGTTTGATGATTATCATGCCTCCCGTGTACTGCCGGGATTTCAGCCGGACTCGAAGCTGCAGCTGCTGATGCAGTTGTCGGAGCAGGCGGAGATCGTGATTGTTATCAGTGCGGCAGATATTGAAAAAAATAAGATCAGAGGCGATCTGGGAATCACGTATGATCTGGATGTGCTCAGACTGATGCAGGCCTTTGAGGAGAAAGGGCTGTATGTGGGAAGCGTTGTCATTACAAAATATGCGGGACAGACCGGAGCCGATCTTTTTAAGCAGCGCCTCTGCAAACTGGGGATACGCGTATATACGCATTATGTTATTGAGGGTTACCCGAATAACGTATCGCATATTGTCAGTGATGCGGGATTTGGAAAGAATGATTATATCGAAACCACAAGACCGCTGGTGGTAATTACGGCACCGGGACCGGGAAGCGGAAAGATGGCGACCTGTCTGTCGCAGCTTTATCACGAGCATCGGAGAGGGATCCATGCGGGGTATGCGAAGTTTGAAACATTTCCAATCTGGAATGTACCATTGAAGCATCCGATCAATCTGGCTTATGAGGCGGCGACGGCGGATCTGAACGATATCAACATGATCGATCCTTTTCATATGGAGGCATATGGAAAAACCACTGTAAATTATAACAGGGATGTGGAGATCTTTCCTGTATTAAAGGCAATCTTTGAGAAGATCTATGGAAAGAGCCCCTATCAGTCGCCGACAGATATGGGCGTTAATATGGCGGGAAACTGCATCTGTGATGATGAAATCTGTCAGGAAGCTTCCAAACAGGAGATCATCAGGCGATATTTTCATACGTTAAACGGACTGCTGCAGGGGCATAATCAGGAAGAAGAGGTATATAAGATCGAACTGGTCATGAATCAGGCAGGGATTGCAGTGACCGACCGCAGGGTGGTGGTTGCGGCGAGAAAACTTGCGGAGCTGAAGCAGTCTCCGGCGGCTGCGCTGGAACTGAAAGACGGACGGATGATCACCGGTAAGACTTCTGCGCTTCTGGGGGCGACCTCGGCGATGCTGCTTAATGCATTAAAAGCGCTGGCAGGGATCGATCAGGAACTGGATATCATTGCGCCGGAGTCATTGGAGCCGATCCAGAGACTGAAGACGGCTTATCTTGGCAGTCGGAATCCGAGGCTGCATACGGATGAGGTGCTGATCGCGCTTTCCATCAGTGCGGCAGACCATAAAGAAGCGGCGCTGGCATTGGAACAGCTGCCGAAGCTGGCGGGATGTCAGGCCCATACTTCGGTTATGCTTTCTCAGGTGGATATCAAACAGTTGAAGAGGCTTTCCATCCAATATACAATGGAAGCACAGTATGAGAATCATAGCATTTATCATTAATACAGGCAGAAATAAATAAAAATAATAAATTGAGGCAAAATTTAAGATAGGCTGACAGAAAGGTAAGATATGATATGGAAAAGCTGGCAATCCATGGTGGTACGCCGATTCGGGAACACAAGATTTCCTACGGGAGACAGTGTATCGAGGATGATGATATTCAGGCTGTTACCGATGTGCTGAAAAGCGATTATCTGACCTGCGGACCAAAGGTGGACGAACTGGAACGGGCGTTGTGCGATTATACGGGGGCAAAATATGCTGTGGCGGTATCCAATGGCACGGCAGCATTACATTGCGCTTGTATAGCGGCAGGTATCGGTCCGGGGGATGAGGTGATCACGACGCCTATCACATTCGCAGCCAGTGCCAATTGCGCTTTATATTGTGGAGCGACACCGGTATTTGCGGATATTGATCCTGATACCTATAACATCTCTCCGGAGAGTATCAGAGAACATATTACGGAGAAGACTAAGGCTGTTGTGGCGGTAGATTTTACAGGACAGGTGGTGGAGATCGAGGAGATCAGAAAGATCTGTGATGAATATCATCTTTTGTTCATCGAAGACGCGGCACATTCCATCGGGAGCAGTTATGACGGCAAAATGGTAGGAAGCCTGGCGGATATTACCACATTCAGCTTCCATCCGGTCAAAACGGTTACCGGCGGGGAGGGCGGCGCAGTACTGACTAGCCGGAAGGATCTTTATGATAAGATCTATCTGGCGCATGTCCACGGGATCACACATGATGCGGCGCAGATGATGGAAGATCACCCGGAAGGATGGTATTATGAACAGGTTTCCCTGGGATATAATTATCGGCTGACGGACTTTCAGGCGGCGCTGGTGCTGAGCCAGTTGGGTAAGATCGAGCGGTTCAAGGCACGGAGAAGGCAGATCGTAAACCGGTATAATGAGGCATTTGCGGAGATCCCGCAGTTGATCGTACAGAAGGAGATCCCGCAGTCAGATACCTGCCGGCATCTATATATCCTCAGACTGGCGCTTGACCGGCTGAAGTGCAGCAGACTGGAGTTCTTTAATGCGCTGGCGGCGGAAAACGTACAGCCGCAGGTGCATTATGTACCGGTATATTGGTTCCCGCATTATCAAAAGCTGGGATTTCAGAAAGGATGTTGTCCGGTGGCGGAGAAGGTCTATGAAGGGATCATGAGCCTGCCGCTCTATCCGGCCATGACGGACCCGGATGTGGAGGATGTGATCCGGGCGGTGAAGAAGGTTGTGGAGCAGTATACTATGTAAAAAAAGAGGTTATCAAAAGACATCAAAAGATGTAAGAAGACATCTTTTGATGTTTTTAAGTTTTGGTTGACAAAATTTACTTTTAGATACTGTTATGATATACTTAGATAGACTTCTGTGGGAATAATGTGCAGGAAATGATGGCGATCAGAGGTACGGAAATTGAGAGACCGTGGGAATAGCAGTCAGATGAGAAGCAGGGTTTTAGTAATTATTTTAAATTATAATACATGGCAGAGAACGGTCGATACCGTTGATATGCTGACACATACCCTGTGTATTGCACCGGATGATATTCTAGTGGTCGATAATGCATCAACAAACGATTCCTGTGAGCAGCTGCAAAGCAGACAAACTGATATATCTGGTCGGCAGACGGATGCATTCCGGCAGCAGACGATTAGATTTCATCTGCATCGGGCAGAGCGGAATGCAGGATATGCAGCAGGTAATAATATCGGTATAAGGTATGCCAGGCAGCAGGGATATCAGTATGCGTGGATCCTGAATAATGATATTTTGGTAGACGATAAAGATATTTTGTTAAAGATGCTTCAGATCTTAAAAAACGATCCAAAGACGGCAATTGTGAATCCGGATATTTATTCACCGGATGGTCATATGTTTAACCGGGAAGTAAAGAGACCGACTTTTTGGGATTATACATTTGGTATGTTCCGCTACCGGAAACTTGGAAGGCAGATTGTTGATATCGGTGGGTATGGATATGTGTATCGTCCGCAGGGATGCTGTATGCTGGCTGATCTAAAGAAACTGGAAGAGGCGGGCGATCTGGACGAACATACCTTTTTGTATGGGGAGGAGGTCATCCTTGCCGAGCGTCTTTTGAAAAAGAACTATCTATGCGCCTGCTGTACGGAGTGCAGGGTGATTCATGACCATGCGAGTACAGTGAAGGATTATTTTTCGAAAAAGAAACAAAAAGAAATGAAACTGAAAAGTTTTCAGTATTATCTGACAGCGTACCGCGGATATCCTCTGTGGAAAATGTGGATTGCAGGTGCATTTTACGGATTGAAGCTGGATCTGCTGGAATTATGAGAAAATGGTAGCGGAAAGCTGTAAGACGATATCATTGCTTGATGAGATAGAATAAATGAAAGTCTTAGAGATCAAGGTGGGACGGATATTCAGGGAATTAGAAGTGCTGTGAATAAGTTATGGGAATATGGGAGTAAAGGATAGAAAAGCGGAGATGTTTTTATGAGTGATGATGCTAGACAGACGTTACTAAAACAGCCGTTGGTGTCGGTAATTGTTCCTGTCTATAATGTGGAAAAGTATATAAGGCGCTGTATTGACAGCATACTGACGCAGACGTATGAAAGAATTGAGATCATCCTTGCAGATGACGGATCGACAGATGAAAGCGGAAAACTTTGTGATGAGTATGCGGTCAAAGATAAACGGATCCGGGTGATCCATCAGGAGAATGCCGGACAGGCGGCGGCCAGAAACAGAGCATTGGAAGTTTTGAAGGGGGATTGGATCGCCTTTGTTGATTCGGATGATTTTATATGCGATGTTTTTATAGAGAGGATGCTTGGTTATGGCATATCGTATGATGCGGATATTGTAAGCTGCAGGTGGAAAGAGGGAACGGAAGACCAGCTGGCATCTCCCCGGAAAGTGTTGGAAAAGGAAAATATCAAAGTTTATTCGGGCAAAGAGTGTTATGTTAAATATTTTACGCCTGAGAAGCTTCCGGCATTGGAAAGTTTAAATGTGAAATTATTTAAGGCAGATCTCTTTAAGGACCGGAGATTTATTGTGGGACGGCTGATGGAGGATATGGCGATCATGCACCAGCTTTTTGACCGTGCCGGTAAAGTCGTTTTTGCCGACGAACCGTTGTATTATTATTTCCAGACTGCCGGCAGTACGATCCGCGGGAAGTTTACCATAAGAAAATTAAGTGCTATCAAATCCTATGAAGAAAGACTGGACTATTTTTATAAGGTCGGAGGGAAAGACCTGTGGGGAAGGGCGCTGCAGCAGTATCAGGATACGTTGTTCAGGTATTATTATCTAATAAGGCGGGATTGCAGAGCTTCAAAGAAGGCAGAAAAGGCGCAGAGGATTCTGCTTGGTAAGATCCGACGAAATGATGTGCAGTTACGGCGGCAGCCAAATGTATCTAAAATCGTAAAAGTTCTTTCACGACTTGGAACATTCTGCCCGTACCTGACGGGATATCTTAGCGATAAGCTGGTAGTAATAAGGTTTTGGAGAAGATAACTGGTGGATAAAGGTAAGGTTATGGATAAGATCGTCAGCGTCATTGTTCCTGTATATAATGTAGAGCGATATCTGGAACAATGTTTAGATAGTATTATAAAACAAACCTATAGCTCTCTGGAGATCCTCATTGTCAATGATGGCTCGACAGACCAAAGTGGGGAGATTGCTTCCAGATATGCCGGATTGGATGACAGGATCATCTTATTGGAGAAAAAAAACGGCGGATTGTCGGACGCGAGAAATTACGGTCTGGACAGGGTGTCAGGCGATTATATCATGTTTGTGGATTCTGATGATTATATTGAGGCGGATATGGTGGAATATCTGCTGAATGCAATCGAAAAGACGGACGCGCAGATTGCGGTATGCGGATATCGGGTTGTAAGCGAAGATGGAGAAAATCTTCCGGATTGGGAGTCTTTTCCGAAGGAAAAAGTAGTTTGCTCTCAGGATTACTGGAAAGTATATCATGAGGAAGCATACATTTACGGTGTGGTGGCATGGAATAAACTTTATCGTAAAACTGTTTTTGACAGGATCAGATTTCCGGTAGGTAAGGTTCATGAGGATGAATTTATTCTTCATAAGCTGCTTCACATCGCTGACCGGATTGTCTGTTGCCCTGCGAAAAAGTATCAATACAGGCAGCGTAAGGGCGGTATTATGAATTTGAGAGGTCATGGGGGCAGACGGGATTTTTTTTCGGCAGATGCCCTGCAGGCATTTCTGATACGTCTGGAGTATTTTATGAAGAAAGGGATGCTTACAGAAGCTTCTTATGCGTTTGCGCTTGCAGCAAGACAAGTGGTGAGCGGTTATGAGGAGCAGAAAAGTCTGACCAAACGGGATAAGAAAAGATTGATTCAGTATCAAACCAGATTGAAAAATTTGGGAAGACAGTGTCTGGCGGAAAAGATTTCCATGTCTTTTCGTGTAAAGATCATATCCATTTTGATTGACAGAAGGTGCTTTAAGCTATTACGGAAAGTCAAGCATTATGAAGATTATTTCAAATAAATTGTATGAGATCATGGAAAGAAAAGATGCTTAACTATGAAATAAAACTATGGAATGCATATTATTTTGATTTTTTGATTAAGAACGATAAAATTATGGGTATTGTACCATCAGTGAAATCCAAATCATCAGCTATCATTGACCAAAGGAAACATTGTAAATATGAAGCATTTAATTGATTTTCTAAAGATTCGATTTCTTTTTTTCGGTATAGTAAGTAAAGTTTTTTGGGGGTGTAGGAGAAAAAAAACAGTTATTTTAATGGGTACACCGCTTCATGGCAATCTAGGAGATCAGGCAATTGCATATTCGGAGTACGTTTTTTTTCAGAAGCTGGGTTATCGAACGGTTGAAGTTCCGTCACCCTATGTATCTAAATGTATTAAATTGTGGAAAATACTAATCGGTTCCAGAAGAGTATATGTACATGGAGGAGGTTTTATAGGTAATCTCTGGCCTAGAGAGCATAATATGCTTCTTCAAATTTTACATGCTTTTTCAGAAAATGAGATTATCATTTTACCGCAGACCATTGATTTCGGTGATAATGACAGTTTGCTTGCTGAGTTTAATTCAGCACTGAGAAGGTGCAGAGATGTTGTTATTTGTGTAAGAGAAAAATTTTCCTATCAAAAATATTGTAAAAAGTTAACTACTGCAACAATGCTTTTGATTCCGGATATGGTTTTATTTTTGGATCCTTTACAATTTAAAATAAAAAAAGATAGTAATAAAGCGATATTTTGTATGCGGTCAGATAAAGAAAAAATGATTTCTGATAATGATATTAAAGATTTCATTCAAAATGTATGCTTGTTAAGTCCGGATATGGAAATCATACAAACGGATACAATACAGAATATTATTGTTAACCCAGCCAAAAGAAAGAAATTAGTGGGAGATAAAATAGAAGAATTTTCAAAGGCAAATCTATTAATAACAGATCGATTGCATGGTATGGTATTTGGATATTTGGCAGGAGTGCCCGTTGCGGTACTGTCAAATATAAATCATAAGGTTTCCGGTGTATATGACTGGATCAAAGAAAACACAAGAATAAGAATGATGAATTCAACGAAAGAATTCGGGGATTTCTGTCAAGAAATTTTATCGGAAGAAAAGGAAGAGTGTTTTTGTATTGATTTTAAGGGAAAATACCAGCCGTTGATTGAGATTGTGGAGAAAATATGAGTGATAAATTTTAAAGTTTTTTGAAGTATGTCATTAACTATATTAAATAAAAAATGCTTCCACCATTCGATTTGGAGTCGGGGAAAAAGAGTTTTGATTGTTGAAGGAGAAAAATCAAGATTTGATGTATGCAATTTATTTAAAACAGATTATAGGAAGAGTTGGATGTTAAGAAAGTAATGAAACAAACAAGGACGTATTATGCAAAACTTAATATAACACTAGGGTTTATCAGCAAATTAGTAACCATTTTTGCTGAATTTATTTTACGTTCTATCTTTATTCAATATCTGGGTGAAGAATTACTGGGTGTGAATGGTGTGTTTACAAATGTTATCCAAATTTTGTCTTTGACAGAACTGGGATTAAATCATGTAGTAGGTTATAGCTTTTATAAACCTCTGGCTAACAATGATGAGGGTAAGATAAGCGCATTAATACGGTTTTATAAGAGGATTTATAACATAATCTCTCTGGTGGTTTTGGTAATTGGTATTTTGTTAATTCCATTTCTGAAATTTATTATAAACACTGATTTTCCCGTAGATAATTTGTATGTTTTATATATGATTTTTCTAGCGGATACGGTATTTTCATATTTTTTTGTCTATAAGAATACATTGTTGACAGCTGCACAAAAAGGCTATATTTCCACAAAATATAATATGTGTGCGGAATTACTGATTACAACGGTGCAGATTGTTATTATCGTTCTGTATAAAAATCTTATTCTTTATCTTTTGGCCCGCGTGATAATTAACCTGGCTAAAAACTATTTGTTATCCAAGAGAGCAGAACGTGATTATCCATACATAAAAAAGGAATCAAGTGATCTTTCACAGAAAGAAAAAAGTGAAATGAAAGAGACGATAAAATCAGGTTTTATTTATAAGTTGTCGTCTGTATTATTAAATTCAACAGATAGTATTATTATCTCATCAGTTATAGGTACTGTATGGGTAGGATATTTGGCAAATTATAATACAATTACAGTAGGACTTGATTCATTTTATACAATTATCTTTTCAAGTTTGACTGCCGGAGTCGGAAATCTGGTTGAGACGGAAGGCGTTGATCAAAGGGAGAAAATATTTAATATTATGCTTATGACAGCAGCGTGGATTGCTATTGTGTTTTCCGGCTGCTTTTATGCATTGTCTGATGAATTTGTTGTTCTTTGGCTTGGTGAAAAATATACATTAGATAATTTTACCGTTATATGCAAGACGTTAATTATGTTTCTTGTTTGTTCCATGCAGCCGATATTTACGTACAGGGAGGCATTGGGATTGTATAGAAAAACAAAATATGCTATGCTTGCAGCTGCATTTATCAATATTATATTATCGATTCTTCTGGGAAAATGGCTTTCGTTGGGGGGTGTATTGATTGCTACTGTTATTTCCAGGCTATTAACTTATTATTGGTATGAACCCAATATTCTCTATAGAGAGTGTTTTCAAAAAAAAGCAAATTCCTATTTCAAAAGACGAATAGTTGATTGGATTGGACTGATTATTGTTTTATATGCTGTCAGATGGGTTGGAATAATATGGAAAGCAGTTACCTGGTTGGAGTGGGGTATCAAGGCTGTAAGTATTTTTGTTGCAGTTAATGTTGTGTGTTGGTTTATTTATAGAAAAACAAATGAATTTTATGCGTTAAAGAAGCAAATAAACAATATAGTAATAAAAAAAATTTAGATGGTGAGTTTGAACTGGCTTTTGCTGTCATCGATGTTTATATTTCCCGTGATCAGATTATCGCTGAATGTAATTTTCATTTATTTTGTTTCTTCTTTTTCGAAAAAGTGTTTCCGATGCTTAAAACCTGAGATTTATATATTTGATTATAAAATAGTCGTCTGCCATTTGCAAAGTATATTTATAGATAATATTTGATATAATTTAGTTGATAATACTGTATAGTGTGGTATAATAGCAAAAAAAGCGGAAAATGATACTATATGTATGGAGAGGTATACAGATGGCACGTATGGTAGGGATCGGGGTACAGGATTTTGAGGAAATGATCAAAAAGGATCATTTTTATGTGGACAAGACGTCATTTATCAAAGAGTGGTGGGAGAGGAAAGACGTTGTGACTTTGATCACCCGTCCCAGACGATTTGGTAAGACTTTGACCATGAGCATGGTAGACAGATTTTTCTCGCTTCGATATGAAGGGAAGGGCGATATATTTGACGGACTGGATATCTGGAAGGATGAGCAGTACCGCTCGCTGCAGGGCACCTATCCGGTGATCTGCATGACCTTTGCCAATATTAAAGAGGTGAATTATCCGAATACGAGATATCGGATCAATCAGCTGATCAAGGAGGTTTATAAACGGTATGATTTCCTGCTGGAGGGGGATACCCTGACGGAGGAGGAAAAGAAGAATTACCGTATGGTGACGGAAAGCATGTTGGAAGTGGTGGCGGCGACGGCTATTACCAAACTTTCTGAACTGCTGCACCGCTATTATAAAAAGAAAGTGATCATCCTTCTGGATGAGTTTGATACGCCCCTGTTAGAAGCCTATATCGGAGGATACGATAAAGAACTGTCGGCATTTTTGCGTAGTATGTTTATTTCTATCTTTAAGGCCAATCCTGATCTGGAACGTGGGATCATGACCGGAGTGACGGGAATCAGCCGGGATTCAGTGCTTTCTGACCTCAATAATATGAAAGTAGTGACAACGGCCTCAGAGGAATATGCCGCTGCATTTGGATTTACCGAAGAAGAAGTTTTTGCAGGAATGGATGCGCAGGGACTGAGTGAGCGGAAAGAAGAAGTAAAAGAGTGGTACGGAGGTTTTCATTTTGGCAGACAGAAGGATATGTACAATCCCTGGTCTGTCTTGAACTATATGGATACCCGGGATGTAAAGACTTATTGGGCAAACAGCGGTGTGAACAGTCTGATTAGCAGACTGCTTTGTCAGGGAAGCAGGGAAGTCAAAGAGTCTTTGGAGTGTCTGCTTAGAGGAGAGCATCTGTCACTTCCAATCGAGGAACAGATGGTTTATGAACAGCTGGATAAGAGCGAGTATGCAGTCTGGAGTTTTTTGCTGGCGAATGGTTATCTGACAGTGAAGAATCATGGCGCGTATGGGGTGCAGCATGGTGATACGGGAAAAGATCATCAAGGAGCAGGATCAGAGAAGGATCTCGACGGAAAGACTGTTGAAGACCGTACTTCAAAAAGCAAAAAGTCCCGTGGCGGTAAGAAAGGAAAACATCAGGCAGAAAAAGCGGCTGAAGCAGGAACGGTCATACATAAAGAGATAGCGGCATATGAGGAAATACAGCCCGGATACGAGCTTGCTTTCCCGAACCGTGAGGTGTCCGTCATGTTCCGCGATATGGTGCAGGGATGGTTTTTAAAGAAAGCATCGGATTTTAATGATTTTATCAAGGCGCTGCTTTGCAACGACGCAGACGCTATGAACAAATATATGAACAGGATTTCAACAGAGCTGTTTGATGTGTTTGATACAGAAGTCCGCCCTTCCGGTAAAGAAGAGCCGGAACGGTTTTATCATGCTTTTGTGCTTGGCTTAATGGTGGGACTGGCGGATCGTTATCTTATCACATCCGACAGGGACAGTGGAATCGGCAGATATCATATTATGCTGGAACCTAAAAATGATACCTTGGACGCTTATGTGATAGGATTTACCTTATTTAACAAAAATCGCGATTTGACGATGGAGGATACTGTAGCGGCAGCTCATACACAGATGGAAGAGAAGAAGTGTGATGCGGTGTTGGCGGCAAAGGGCATTCGGGCAGATCGGATCAAAAAATATGGTTTTGCATTTCAGGGAAAAGAGGTTTTGATCGAATAGTCCGGTTCATATGCTGCGTAAAAATGCAAAGAAAGGATCATCATGCGGATAACTATCATTATTCCGGTATATAATGTTAGAAGATATCTTCCCCAGTGTCTTGACAGTATTCTTGCTCAAAGCAGGAATGCCGATGAGATTATATTGGTTGATGACGGATCCGTGGATGGAAGCGCAGATATCTGTGATGAATATGCACGAAAGTTTGCAGCTATTCAGGTAATCCACCAGAGTAATAAGGGGGTATCTGCCGCCAGGAATGCCGGACTTGAACAAAGTTCCGGTGATTATGTTGTTTTTTTAGACGCAGATGATGTGATTGCACCGGATTATATATCTACATATTGCAATAAGATTCAAACAATGGGATGCGACACATGTAAGGGAACGTATCGCCGGATGAAACAAACGGGGCGGCTATTGCCTGTTTATCATATCACTCAGGGGACGTATCGGAAAGAATGTATAATTAATATGCTGATCCCGCGTTTGATTGGTAGTGCGCCTGATAAAAAAGATTCGATTCCTATGGGAGTATGGGCAACATTCTATGATGCTGGAATTATCAGGGAATATCATTTGAAGTTTCCTCCGGAACAGCAGCTGTATTCAGAAGATATGGCATTTAATCTATTGTACCTGATGCATGCAAAATATGTGGAGGTAATGGATTATGCGGGTTATTATTACCGCATTACGAAAGGATCACTTACCAAGCAATTTGTGGCAGACCGTTTTGAGAGATACATGTGCATGTATCAATGGGAGAAAGAGCAGATCAAAAAACTCGGCATATACGAATCGTGCAGATATCGTCTGACGCGCCAGTTGTTTAACTACATGCGCCATGTATTTCATCAATATAAAAGAAGTGTTTGCGGACTGTCATTTAGGGATGCCGGTAGGGAGCTTTACCGAATCTGCAGCGAAGAAGAGCTTCAAGAGTTAATTGCAGCGTATCCGGTCAATCAGATGGGAATAAAGCAGCAGGTATTTGTATATATGATAAAGCTTCGGCTGGTTTGGCTGATATATCTTTTTTATTGTTTATAGCATAGTTTTTAATTAAGGAAGGTTCTGTCATGCTCCTAAGCATTATCACTGTATGCAAAAATGCTGAAAAAGAAATCCGGGATACGATTGTTTCTGTTATGGAACAGAATTTTACGGATTATGAATATTTGATATGGGACGGAGTTTCAGAGGATGGGACATTGACCGTTATTAATGAAACAATTGAAGAATATCAGGGCTGCGGAGTTCCAGTCCAAATTGTTTCGGAGAAGGATTCGGGCATTTACAATGCAATGAACAGAGCAGTGCTGCTTACGCGGGGGGAATGGGTTCTCTTTCTTAATGCAGGGGACTATCTGCTTCATGCAGATGTGTTAAGAAACACATTCGGACAGATTTGCGGCAGTGATACGGATATAATATATGGGGACTGGATTGTGTACTATCGATCCGGAATTTACGATTATCAAAAACCTGTTGGACTAAAAGTGATAAAGGAGAAGATGCCGTTCTGCCATCAAAGCACAATCAGCAGAAGATACCTGCTGGAAAAATTTCCGTTTAATGAAGCGGAAAAGATTTGTGCGGACTATGAGTTTATTATTGACTGCTTTCAGGCAAAAAGTAAATTTCTCTACTGTTCCGGCTTAATCTGTATGTTTGCGGAGGGCGGTGTCAGTATGTTGTTAAGGCGGGATAAGCTGGAGCTTCAGTTCATCAATGTAAGTTTTCGAAAAGGACTGCTTACTCAGACGGAATACGAGAAGAGGCTAAAAGAAAATAATAAATTAAAGAGAAAATTGATTCTTTTTTCTGTATTGAAAAGAGCGCTTCCGGCTTTTCTTGCAGAGAGGATGCTGCGGAAAAGGCGTATCGGCCGTGGAATGAAAAAGAATTGGGAAGAAGTATTAACAGCGGCTAAGAAGTGCGGATAGGAGACAAATGCATTTGGAAAAAGTCCGGTATGTCTATTAAATCTTTAGCCTTGTGGTATGCACAGATGGCGCATACGGGCCGGTGAATCTCAATCAGATCTTTTAGTGATGTCAGTACGTCTAATTCCGCGCCTTCAATATCCATATTAATCAATGTAGGTATTGCCTCAAAGTGCGAATCCGCACCAAGAAATTCCTGCCGTATCAGACGCACATTGCCTTGTCACTAATGCGAAGTTTTCTGTTATGGACATGTTAAAGACCTTTTTCTGCAGCTCATAAAATAGGATATCAATTTGCATTTCTTTTACATCCAAAACGCTGATAAGACAAGGTCTGCTGGAAAATGGTTTTTGACTGTAAGGGGAAATTGATATATAATAAAAAAATACCAGATAATAAAAGGAAATCTTGTCGATAATGGGCAAATTAATCAGCGTTATTGTTCCGGTCTATAATTCTGAACGGTTTTTAAATCAGTGTATAGAGAGTATTCTGGAGCAGACGTATCGTGACCTGGAGATAATTTTAATAAATGACGGATCTACAGACCGCTCTTTGGAGATTATGGAGGAGTACGCAAAACATGATCGGCGGATTGTACTTCTGAATCAACGTCGGGGCGGCGCCGCTAATGCAAGGAACAGGGGACTGAAAGCAGCCCATGGAAGCTATTTGATGTTTGTGGATTCTGATGATTATATCAGTAAGGATATGATTTCTTTTTTATATAAGCGTTTGTCTGAAAATGATGCTCAGATAGCGACCTGCGGCTATGAGCTTGTTAATGAAGGGGGCAGTATTTTTCCTGCCGCGGAGAAATTCCCGGAAATGGGGATCATTACAGAGAATGAAATATGGGATTTATATTATGATAACCGCAGCACTTATTTTTCCGTGATATGGAATAAGATCTATGAAAAAGAGATATTTGAAGGGATAGAGTTTATTGACGGAAAACATTATGAGGACGAATATCTGTTTGACGAAATTATGTTAAAAGCGCCGCGTATAACATGCGCTGCGCAAAAAAAATATTTTTACCGTCAATGGGACGGAAGTTTGATGGGACGGAAGGATATTTATTATTATACCGATTTTATTGAAGCGATTGTGATACGCCTTAATTATTTATATGAAAAACAGATGTTTGACGTGGCGGATCATACGTTCGGACAGGCGGCGGATGCATTGCTTGACTGCTGTGTCAATGAGGGTTATAAAACCAATGGTAAATTCCGTAAAAATGTTGACAGGCAGGAACAGGCGCTCAGACGGCTGGCTAAACAATATATAAAGCAGCCTGTTTCAACGGCTTTTGGAATAAAGCTGGCGGCTTTTTTGGCGGGCAAAAGGATTTATTGTTTCTTTCGGGATCTGCATAGGATAAAGCGGCAAAAGAGGGGAAATATGTGAATGACGGTTCGACAGATTCATCAGAAGAAAGTATATATGGAATAAGCTTATTCGGAAAGAAGCAATCGGGGAACTTGAATTTCCGCTTGGCGAAGACCCGGATGTTCCGTTGGGAATCTATCACTAAGATGAAATTTTTGTCACCGGTTTATGGAAACAAAATATTATTATGAAGTGCAGCCCTGAAAAATTATATAATTATCGTGTAAGGAATAATGGCCGCGATTTTATTGGCGACAATACTTCATGCTTAGGGACATTATCAATCAGCGTCAATCGCTTTGAATTTTACAGGTTGACGTACCCTGCTGACATTTTGTATAATAGCATAGCAAATAAAGGCATTAATTAAGGAGAGGGACAGAAGATGAACAGGATAGATGTTGCACAGGAATTACAGGGTAATGCGTATCCCGGCAGGGGGATTATTATTGGCAGATCTCCCAGTGGGAAATATGCCGTTACTGCTTATTTTATTATGGGCAGGAGTGAGAACAGCCGGAACCGTATCTTTGTGGAGGAAGGACAGGGGATCCGCACGGAAGCATTTGATCCGTCTAAATTGACCGATCCCAGTCTGATAATCTATGCACCGGTCAGGGTATTGGGCAATAAGACGATCGTGACCAACGGCGATCAGACCGATACGATCTATGAGGGAATGGATAAGCAGCTGACGTTTGAGCAGACTTTGAGAAGCCGAACCTTTGAGCCGGATGGACCAAACTATACACCGAGGATCTCCGGCATCATGCATATCGAGAATGGAACATATAATTATGCCATGTCGATA